>JAJYTX010000135.1 GCA_021792815.1 Pseudomonadota bacterium | reverse complement strand
CACCACCGATCTCGCCGGCTTCACCCACGGCGCACCGGCTTTTCTGCAGGGTCTGCGCCGCGCGGCAGCGGGACGGCGCATCCGGATTCTGGCGCTGTCGGGTGGCGGCTCGAACGCAGCCTTCGGAGCCGGGGCGCTCGTCGGTCTGTCCGAGGCGCACGCCCGGCCGCGGTTCGAGCTCGTGACCGGCGTCAGCGCCGGCGCGATCATCGCGCCGTTCGCGTTTCTCGGCCCCGCCTGGGATGCGCAACTGCAGGCCGCGATCGCCGATTCCCGGGGCCATCCGCCGGTGGGCTCTCTGGTGTGGCGCATGATGGTGTTGCTCATGGCGCCCCTGGGCTGGCGCGGGCATGATCCGCTGCTCGACTTCGTCGATCGCCAGATCACCCCGGCGATGCTGCGCGCGATCGCGCGGGAGGACGCCAAGGGCCGGCGCCTGATCGTCGCCACCACCGATCTCGACTCGCAGCAGACCGTCCTGTGGGACATGGGCGCAATCGCCGCCCGGGGCGGCAAGCGGGCGCTGGAGCTGTTTCGCAAGGTCATCGTGGCTTCGGCCAGCGTTCCGGGCGTGTTCCCGCCGGTGCTGATTTCCGTGCGTGACGGAACCCATCGCTATGAGGAGTTGCATGTCGACGGCGGCGTCACGGCACCGCTGTTCATCTTCCCGGTGGCTGCCGTTCTGCGGCCGCAGGACCTGGCGCCGCTGCGCGGCGCCGAAGTGGACGTCATCGTCAACGGCAAGCTGGCCGCGGTGCCGACCGAGACATCCGTCAACACGATCGAGGTGCTCTCCCGCAGCCTCTCGGTCGAGGTGATCTCCCGGACGCGTGCGGCAATCGTGGAGCTGCTCGATATGGCGCGGCAGCTCGACATGCAACTGCGGATGACCGAGATTCCGCCGGGATTTCCCTTCGGCACCGGCTTCGATTTCGGTCCACGGCACACGCAGGCATTGTTCTCGTATGGAGAGCGGTGCGCGGCGCAGGGACGCTTGTGGATGACGCCGACGCAGGCGGGCAGGCTCAACATGCAGGCGCCGCCGATCGACACGGCTGAACCGCCACCGTGTCCGCCGGATGCGCTCACGCAGGGCAGGTGAGCTCCCGCCGCCGCGGCGACCCCGCCCGGGCTAGCCGAGCTTCAGCAACTGGTTGATCAGTGCGTCGGTGTTGATCGGTTCGCCGCTGAGGGCCATGGCGAGCAGCTCTCCGCCGAGCAGCGGCAGGGTGAGCAGCACGTCGGGTCGCGTCCGGGCGATCCGCCCGGTATTGCGGGTATCGCTCACCGCGGCGACGGTGCGTACCTCGGGGTTCATTTCCTTGGCCGCCAGCACCACGAACGCGTTGTAGGAATCGTCCTCGCTCAATGCGAGCACGGCGCGCGCCTGGGTGACGTCGGCATGCTGCAGGACGTCGGCGTCGCTGCCGTCGCCGACGATCAGATCCTCGGACGGTGGCTCGTTTTCAGCGGGCTTCTCGGCCCGGATCATGGTGACCACCAGTCCGCGCGCCGCAAGCGCCCGGGCGGTGTCCTGCGCGAGCGGACCGTCGCCGACGACGATGATGTGCGAGGCACGCTTCATTTTCCTTCGTCTCCCGGGCTGCAGCAGGTTCATCAGCCGCTTGTCGATCAGCGGACCGGCGATCGCGGGCAGCGCCGTGGCGAACACCGCCAGGCCGAGCACGATCAGCGAAATGGTGAACAGACGGGCCGCGGCGCTCACCGGAGTGATGTCCCCGTAGCCCACTGTCGACATGGTCTCCACGGCGTAATACAGCGCGTTGGTGAGATTGCGGATCGGCGGATGGTAGCCGGCACCGAGGGAGAGCGCGCCCAGCGTGCCGTATCCAAGGGTGAACAGCAGTCCGGTCAGCGCAAACAGCGTCGCGGTGGCGAGATTGGCCCGGGTAAAGGCATTGCGGACGGCGAGCAGCAGCAGCAGCTGCGCGATGCCGAAGATCTCGAGCGGCCGCGAGGCGCTCGAGAGCGGCGAGAACTCCAGCGACACCATGGCGAGGGTCAGCAGGAACGCGAGCACCCAGGCGAGCCGGGAGCGCCACAGCATCCCGAAAGCGACCAGAACCAGCAGCACGCCGATGATGGCGTGCGAGGCCGCGCCGATCTGCGCGATGCCGAGGCCGCCGGCGAGGGAGACGATCGAGGCGTTGCCCGCCCAGGCCGCGAGCAGCGGCCTCAGCGAGCCGGAGGCGAGCAGAATGTGCAGCAGCCCCTGCGCGCCGACCACGATGGCGAGCGGCACATGCGGAAACCAGGCGCGAGCATGCAGGAAGCGAGCGGCGCGATGCCAGGCCGCCCGCAACCTCACGCGCAGGGCCGTGTTGACTGGCACGCGACGCGCGGTCCGCCGTGGTTCAGAAACCCCCGGCGCCGCAAAAACCCGAACCGCATCCGCCTCCCCCGCAGCCGGGAGCCTCGCAGGCGCTTTCGGCGGGCGTGCTGCCGATGAAGCCGGCGGAAATCAGTTTCTCGACGGGTGAGCCCGGGTCGCAGGCGCCGAGGGCGATGCCGGCACGCTCGCACAGCTCTGACCACGTGCTCAGCTTTTCGGCCATCTTGTGACGCACCTCGACCACCCGGCCATTGGCCAGGCAGCGATATTCATATAGCGGCACCGTCGTTCTCCAGTTCCCTGCTCAATGACCGCCTCCACGACCGTGAAGGCACCATGCCGGAGAATATAGCAGGAACCGGCTACCGTGCCGCCGCAGCACCCTGCGGTGGCGCGCGACGGAACGGTGCGCGGCTGCGACGAGCCCATGGTGCTGATGCTCGTCATGGCGTCCGGGTTCGGATACCGTGCCCTTGTCCTGGATCCCGATTGCGCCGCCGGTCGTTCCGGCGGCGCGCGAAAGCGAGTTCACACGATGAAATCTGCCGGTTTTGCCCGCACTGTCGCGGCCTGCCTGGTCCTCACGAGCCCGGTGGGGCTCGCCGCCCAGGCCGGGCCGCAGCAGGAGAATGCCCACGGCCGCACGCTGCTGCCCATGCCGGTGAGCCGGGAGATCGCGTTCCGCCCGATCGGGCCGGCCATCGCCGGAGGACGTGTCAGCGCGGTGGCCGGGGTGCCGGGCAAGCCGGACATCTATTACATCGGCGCGGCGGACGGCGGCATCTTTCGCACGGAGGACGGGGGCATCACCTGGAAGGCGCTCTTCCAGCACCAGCGCGTGGCTTCCATCGGCGCACTGGCGGTCGACCCGCGCAATCCGGCTGTGATCTGGGCCGGTACCGGCGAGGCCAATATCCGTAACGACGTGTCCTTTGGGGACGGGGTCTACGAATCGACCGACGGCGGCCTGCACTGGCGGCATCTCGGCCTGCAGGGCACGTTCCAGATATCGAGCCTGGCCATCGACCCGCTGCATCCGGATACGGTGCTGGTGGCGGCCATGGGCGATCCCTGGCGTGACAGCCCCGAGCGCGGCGTATATCGCACCACCGATGGCGGGGCGAAGTGGCAGAAGGTGCTCTATGCCGGACCCGATGTCGGCATTTCCGATCTGGCGATGGATCCGCGCAATCCCGAGGTGGTGTATGCGGCCACGTATCGCTTCCGGCGTACGCCCTGGCATTACTCGGACGGAGGCCCTGAGGATGGCATTTACAAATCGACCGACGGCGGGATGCGCTGGAAGCGCCTGAGCGGTCACGGGCTGCCCACCGGGGCGGTCGGGCGCATCGGCCTTGCCGTCGCCCCGAGTGCGCCCAACGTGCTCTACGCGGTCATCGGCGCCCGTCAGGGCGTGGTCTGGCGCTCGGATGACTCGGGCGCCCACTGGACGATGGTGAGCAAGGACCAGGCTGCCGATTCACGGCCCTTCTACTTCTCCCACATCGCGGTCGATCCCCGCAACCCCGCGCACGTGTTCGCACTGTCGGAGAACCTGGTCGAGTCCACCGACAGTGGCCGGCACTGGCACAAGATCGCCCGGAATATCCACGTGGACCACCACGCCATCTGGATCGATCCGACCGGCAGCGGTCGCATCATCGAGGGTAACGACGGCGGTGTGGCGCTGTCGCTCGATGACGGCCGGCACTGGCGCTTCGTCCACAACCTCGCCATCGAGCAGGTCTATCACGTCGCCACCGGCGCCGGTCTGCGTTACCTCGTCTGCGCTGGACTGCAGGACAACAACTCCTGGTGCGGACCGGCTTTCAGCAAGGACCCGAGCGGCATTCCCGACCGCGCCTGGTTCGGATTCAACGGTGATGACGGCATCTACGCCATGCCGGCCGCGGACGATGCGAACCTGATCTACAACAGCGGCCAGAACGGCGCGTACTTCGTCTATGACCGCGCCGCGCAGCAGATCCACGACATCGAGCCGTATCCGGGCGATTACACCGGCCGCGGGGCCGCCGCGCTGCGCTACCGCTTCGCCTGGGAAGCCGGCTTCGCGGTCTCCCCGGACGATCCCAGGGTGCTGTACGCGGGCGCGAACCGGCTGTTCAAGAGCACCGACAGGGGGCGCACCTGGCGGCTCATCAGTCCGGATCTGACCCGCGACGACAAGTCCAGGCAGGGACCCTCCGGGGGGCCGGTGATCCAGGACAACTCGGGCGCGGAATACTACGACGCGATCCTGACGATCACGGTGGCGCCGTCCGATCCCAAGGTCATCTGGGTCGGGACCGACGACGGACTGGTGCAGCTGAGCCGCGACGGCGGCCGGCACTGGACCAATGTGACGGCGCACATCCCGCATCTGCCTCCATGGGGGCGGGTGGAGTCGATCGACGTCTCGCCGGGCGATCCCGGCAACGCGCTGATCGCGGTGGACCGGCACTTCAGCGGCGATTTCACGCCATATCTGTATCGCACCGAGGATTACGGAGCACACTGGAGCTCGATCAGCGGCAATCTGCCGAACGACGTCTATGCGCATGTCGTGCGGCGCGACCTGCGTGATCCGAACCTGTACTACGCCGGGCTCGAAAACGGCCTGTATGTGTCGTGGAATGCCGGCCGGACCTGGTACCTGTTCGGGCTCGGACTGCCGGACGCCGCCGTGTACGATCTGGCGCTCGAGCGGCAGGCCGACTCCCTGGTGGTCGCCACGCATGGGCGGGGATTGTGGATTCTCGATGACCTGACGCCTTTCCAGCACTGGAATGCGCGGGTCGCGCATGCATCGCTGAGGCTGTTCAAGCCGGTGCAAACGCTGCGTTTCTGGCCCTGGTCGCAGACCGAGTGGATGGGCGACAGCGCATTCTACGGTCGCAATCCCCCCTATGGCGCGGCGATCAGCTACTACCTGGCGAAGACGCTGCCGCAGCCGGGCGAGCTGCTGATCCGCAACTCCGCTGGACAGGTCGTGCGCACCCTCGAGGGATTTCACGCGGGCAAGCCGGAAGTGATGACGCCGGCGGCACAGAGCGCGGTCCGGCAGGCGCTGAAGTCCGCCGGAGAGGCAAAGCGGGGCAGGGTGCCCTGGGTGCCGGCTGAGGCAGGGCTGCACCGCATCTACTGGGACCTGCGCGCCGACGGCCCGGTACGCTGGAGGTCGGCGCCGAAGTTCAACCGCGGGCCGAAGGCGGGTGCCCTGCTGCCGCCCGGGACCTACACGGCGACGCTGAGCATCGGCGGGCACAGCGCCTCTGAGAGCTTCAGCGTGCGCAACGATCCGGCCTCGCATGCGAGCGTCGCGGACATGACGCAGCGCTACCGGACGACCGAGGCGGTGCTGCACGAGATCTCTCAGCTCGATCGGGCGCTCAACCGGTTGCACGCCATCGGGGCACAACTGAGGACGTTGCAGGAGGCGTTGCGCGGTTCGCCGGATGCGACGGCCGCCGCCGCCGCCATCCGCACGCTCACGACCGCGAGCCGCAGAGTGAAGCGGCGGATTACGAGCGGCGCCGGGGCCGAGGAAGCGACGCTGCGCGTGCCGGATCGGATCCACGAGCACCTGCTGGTGCTCGACAGCCTGCTGGAAGGTGCCGACGACAGGGTGGATGCGGCGACTTTGCGGCAACAGGCGGTGTTGGACCAGCGGTACCGCGGCGCGCTCGCCGGGTATAACCACTTCCTGCGCAGCGAAGTGGCCCGGTTCAATCAGACCATGGCCGGCTACGGCCTGCCGGGCGTGGTGTCCGGTGCGGCGCTGACACCGTAAGCGGCCGGGTGCCCGCGGCCCGGACGAATCCCTGCCGGGCCGGTGGGCGCAGCGGTCTGGTGCGGATCGCGCCGGCGGGATTCGCGCGATGTGAGCGGCCTTGCGCCGCTCGGCGCGTGATCGCTGCGCCGCCGCTGTGGCGGACCGGCCACGGTCCGGCCCTCGCGCCGCACTTCGTCCCGCGCCGCGCACGGCCTGCCGCAGCGGCGCAGCCGGCGAGCGGGCTGCGGCCTGCTCCGTGGCATACTGGAGGCTTGTCAAAGCCGGCTGACCCGTGAGTCAGTCGAAGAAAAACTGCTGATGGAGGCCCCATCCGTGAAGCGCCTGCTGACTGTCTGCTCCTTCGCCATCGCGGCCCTCGGGCTGTGCGCGGCTCAGGCCGGGATCATCCCCGAGCCCAATGCCAATGCGGTTCCCTACGCCACCCGGAGCGATCCGGAGACCCTGGTGCTCGATGCCAGTACCGCCGGCCGGGGGTTTGCGACCTCGACCATGCACATTCCGGTGCGACCGGGGGCGTTCACGTTCGTGTATCCGAAGTGGATACCGGGCGAGCACGGACCGACGGGGCCGCTCGCCGAGATCTCGCAGCTCCGGGTCTCGGCCAACGGCCAGCCGCTGTCCTGGCGGCGCGACAAGGTGGATATGTACGCCTTTCACGTGGACGTGCCCCAGGGGGTCTCGTCCATCAAGGTGCAGTTCACTGTGCTGCTGAACGCGCCCACACCGATGTCGACACCCAACCTGGCGGTGATCAACTGGAACCGGGTGTTGTTCTATCAGAACGACATCAACTATCACCACTACTACATCAAGGCGAGCATCATCCTGCCGCCAGCCTGGGGCTATGGCACCGCGCTCACCGCGGCCGATCACGTCGGCCAACGCG
>JAJYTX010000134.1 GCA_021792815.1 Pseudomonadota bacterium | reverse complement strand
GCCATAGATGGAGTGGCGCAACTGCCGTCCGAAGTGCGCAATATCCCGGAAGTTGCGCAGGCCCGCGGCATAGGTGTAAGCCGGAACCGCGAGCGTGTAGCGGGCGCCGGTCAGGTTCGGGCCGATGGCATCGATCGAGCGGTCTTTGAGGTAGGGCTTGATGATCGGCGCCTGGGCGGGCATCCAGTTGCCGAGAAACACATCGATGTCGCCCTGTTTCATCGATGCGAAGGTGACCGGCACCGACAGCATGGTGACCTTGGGCCGGTAGCCCAGGTCCTGAACGATGTCGCTGAAGACGGCGGTGGTGGCGGTGACATCCGCCCAGCCGATGTTCGAGAGGCGGATGGTGCGGCATTGCGGGCCGTCGCGCACCGCGGCGATCGGTGCTGCAGCCGCAGTCGCGGGCGCCATGACCGTCGCGGCGGCGGCCGGGAGCGCCAGCACGAATGCGCACAGGCTCGCGCACAGACGGGCTACGAGCCCAAGTGGAGCTGCGCGCACCGCGGCACGAGCGCGACCGGGGCCCGGGGGCAGGGGGAGGAAGGTCGAGCTCATCGACCTCCTTCCTGGATACCCCCCTCGCCCACCCCCGTCCGGTAGCCGCCCTCAGCGATCCGGCCGGCGAGCCTCTCGTCCGGCTGCGCTTGCGGCGAATCGGCCGTAGTCAGGGTATGTGAGGCCAGCGTGCCGATGCAATGTCGGCCCTTGACGGCGTACCACCACAGACCCGCCCCGAGAATCACGCTGATGTAGATGAATGCGCCCCAGGTGTTATACCAGGGAGTGCCGTAGACGGCCTCGCGCGGCCAGGCGAGATTGAGTGCCATGCCGACTCCCCAGAGCACCGCGACGATGTTCACGAGCATTCCCCACCGGCCCATCGTGAAGTAGCCGCCCTTCGCGAGGTCCGCGGGCGGCCATTGCCCCGCCAGGCGCTTGCGCAGCAAAGGGATCGTCACCATCAGGTACGACAGGTAGATCATGATGACCGCGATCGAGGTCAGCACCGTGAAGATCTTCGGCTGTCCGATGTTGAGGACAAGGATCAGCTCGGCGATGACGCCGATCACGACCGCGGGAACGATGGGCGTCTGCGTCTGGGAATTCACCGACGCGAGCTTCTCGCCGAACGGCAGCGCGTTGTCGCGCGCCATTGCGAAGGTCAGGCGGATGGCCGCGGTATGCACCGCCAGCGAGCACACGGTCACCGCGACCACGATGCAGACCAGGAAGATCTTCCCGAGCGGTCCCCACATCACCTGCTCGATGATGTATTGCAAGCCGCCGCCGCCGGTGCCGATCTGCGGATCATGAAGATTGGGCGCCGCCATGATCGCGAACAGCAGTATCGCGCCACCGATGACGAACGAGGCGAGGATTGCCCGCAGAATCGCCCGGGGAGCGGTGCGTCGCGGCTCCAACGTCTCCTCACCGAGTGAGCTGGCGGTATCGAAGCCGTACATGACGTACCCGGAGGCCAGCGAGGCGACCAGGAAATCGCTGAGAAAGCCCCAGCTCTTGCCGGCACCGTAGCCGTTGGTGGAGAAGAAAACTTCCGGACCCCGCTTGATGTGGACCGCCAGCAGGATCGCGATGAGGCAGGCGGCGATCAGCTCGATGAACACGCCCGCGCTGTTGATCATCGCCATCAGCCGTACGCCGAGCGCATTGACGATCGTGGTGAACAGGATCAAGACCGTGCCGAGGATCACGGCGTTCGTCGCGAAATCGTAGGTGCCGCTGCCGTCGCCGATGATCTGGAAGCCGCTCCACAGTCGCGGCAGGTTGAGCTGTAATGCGAGCACCACGGCGGACAGGGTGACGATCGAGGCGGTGAGCATCAGCCAGCCCGAAGACCACCCCACGAGCCGGCTGCCCAGTATCTTCGACCAGTTGTAGACCGAGCCCGCCACGGGGTATTTGGCGGCCAGCTCCATGAAGCACAGCGCAACGGCCAGCTGGCCGACGAACACCATCGGCCAGGACCAGAGATAGGCCGGCCCGGCGGTGCCGAAGCCGAAGTAGAACAGTTGGAAGGTGCCGGTGAGTATCGAGATGTAACTGACGCCGGCGGCGAAGCTGCCGAACGACCCGATGCTGCGAGCCAGCGATTCCTTGTAGCCGAAGTGCTCCATGCCGCTGTCGGCGCCTTGAGTGGAGGCGGTTTTCGAATGAACGTTCAAGGTGGCCTCTCGGGGGACAGTTGCCCGACAATCATGCGGATGGCGGCGCCAGGGTTTCGAGCATGGGGGCGCCGGTCCCATTGAATAATTGCGACACCCCATCCGAAGCGCAGGTGCGTTGCAACACGTCGATGCGTCGGCTGTGCTCAGGTGCCCTCGAGCAGGCGGCCGCCCTCGAGCAGGCGCCGCACATCCGTGGTGATGGCAGCGGAGGAGAATCCGGTCTGGGCGAGCAGTCGCGCCCGGCCGCGGCCGTCGAAGATGAACACCACGCTGCTGTGGATGACCTCGTAGTTGCCGTTCTTGTCCGGCTTCTCATCGTGATAGGAGACCCGATAGCGTTTGATCATCGCCGTCAGCTGCGCGTCCGTGCCGCGCAGGCCGACGAAGTGCGGTCCGAAATCGCCCACATAGCGCTTCAGCACCGGGATCGTGTCGCGTCGCGGGTCGACCGTCACGAACAGCACCCGCACGCGCGATGCCAGCGGCCCCAGCCTGTCCAGCGCGTCGGCCAGCATGGCCAGGGTCGCAGGGCACTCCTGCGTGCAGTGCGTGTAGCCGAAGTAGAGCATCACGATGTCGCCGCGGTAGTCGGCTGCCGTGACCGCCCGGCCGTTCTGGTCGGTCAGGTTGAATTCGAGCGGTGCCACGAGCCCCCTGACATCGGTCACGTCGGGCTGCAACCGGGTGGCACAGCCGGCGAGCAGCAGCGCGCCGAGCATGACCGGGGCGCAGGCGAGGGTCCGGCGTCGGCTCGGTACGCTCATGCCACCTCAGCCGATGGTCGCGAGCTCCCGGGCGTCTCTGCGCGCAGCGGCGACATCCGCAGCTGCGCCTCCTCTTCGCGCATCATGTGGCGCAGCACGACGATGACCCCGACCAGCGACATCATGGCCCCCGGAATCCAGGTGAGCAGTCCTCCGATCTGCTGATCGAGCATCGGGCTGATCGCCAGCGCCCGGCCACAGAGGGCGTAAATGGGGTAGAGCTGCCAGGGGACGAGTGAGATGTAAGCGCCGATCACGATCTGGGTCATGGAGATGAACGGCAGGATGAGGAGTCGCACCTTGTAGCCCACCGCCGCAGAGCCTTGCTCTTCCTTCGGGGCGAGTATCACCCACCAGAAGAGGAGGCCATCGGCGAACATGCTCCAGTTCATCAGCAGGTACCGGCGAGTATCGATCATGGTCGCGAAGTGGACCCTCGGGATCAGCCAGAAGAATATGAGTCCGACGAACAGGAGCGGGGCGATGAGCGGATGCTGCAGAGTCCGCCAGGCGAGCCGCAGGGGCTTGCGCAGCCAGTCGAGGCGCATCTCCCGCAGTACACGCGGCGCGCCCGTCCGTCCCGCACGCGGCAGACCCTCGCGCAGCACCAGCACGGGCCCCGAGAGCACGATCAGCGCCGGACCGAGGTGATGCAGGATCAGCTGCTGCAGGCAATGGACCCAGAACGAGTGCTGGGCCAGGAAATCGAAATAGGTCTGCAGCACGGCATAGCTGACCGCCAGGCCCAGAAAGAAGACGAAGGGCCGCCAGAAGCCGACCGGAGCCCCGTTGCGCTTCAGCATGAGGAGACCTCGGAGGTACAGCGCGACCGTCAGCACGCAGACGGTGAGCACCGCCGGCGAGAACTGCCAGGGAAGCAGATACCACAGATACCTCAACGGACCCCCGGTGCTCGACTCTGCAGGCGGCAGGCGGCCTTCTGCTAGGGTACCAGACCCGCTGGGATTTGCACCGCAGGCTGGGGACGTTTCGGCAGGGCGGTGCGCGCTTCGAGCCGGCCGTGGCGCAATCGAGACCGGCGGGATGGCGCGGGGTTCGCGCTCGGCTAGGGGCTCGCCTGCGATAGCGGCTCAGGCGATGTCTTCGATGGGCGCTCCGGCAGCAGCGTTGCGGTGACCCGGTTGCGTCCCGCGTTCTTGCTGCGGTAAAGCGCGGCGTCGGCGATCCGCAGCATGCGATCCGTGGTCTTGCGCTCCGAGATCAGCACGCGCTGTACGCTGCAAAGACCGAGGCTCGCGGTCACGTTGAGGTTGCATCCTTGAGCCTCGAACTCCCTGTCGGCGATGCGCGCGCGCAGCCTGCGCGCCACCCCGAGCGCCTGCTCGTAGGGGGTTTCCGGCAGCACGATGGCGAATTCCTCCCCACCGATGCGAGCGACCCAGTCCACGCCCCGGCGCAGCGATTCCTGCATCCGGCCGGCGAACTGCTTGAGAACCTCATCCCCGCCAATGTGGCCCAATGTGTCGTTGACGTTCTTGAAGTAGTCGATGTCGCACAGGATCAGCGACAGCGGCCTGCCGTAACGCGCCGCCCGCTCGACCTCCCGCGGGAAGTGCTTGCTGAAGAAACGCCGGCTGGCCACCCGGGTCAGATCGTCCGTAGTGGACAGCTTGCGGTTCTCGACGAGAGCGATTCGCAGCACCTCCTCGAGCTCGGCGATGCGGCGTGCGGTGCCGATGCGCGCATGCAGCTCCCGCTCCCCGGCCCGGTGTCCGAGGCAATCGTCGGCGCCCGCCATCAGTCCGGCTTCTCTGTCCGCCGGCTCATCGAGCGCGGTGATGTAAACGATGTGCGGCGGGCGAGGGAGCTTGCGGGCGCGGATCCTGCGGATGAGCTCCAGGCTGTCGGTCATCACGATGGCGTGAAAGTCCCGCTCGAGCTCCTCGAGCGCCTCCTGGTCCTCGGCGACTGTGGCGATCTCGAGCATGTTCTCGCAGATGCCCTGCCCGAAGGTGCCGCGCATGTCGGTGGAGACGGCGAGCAGGGCGCGCGGCGGCGGCAACACGCGGAGCATTACCGCGACGGTCGCCGTGGTGTCCTGATCGGTCACCGTCTCGTGGATCCGGCGCTCCAGCAGCCGCTTGATGACGGTGGTCTGTCCACCATTGCGCATTGAACCGATTCCCCTCGCCGTGTGAGCCGGTGTGGATGCGATCGGTCCCGAGGAGGGCTGTCCGTGTCTCCGGCGCGGTGCGGCATCCAGTGCAGGCGTGCCGGGTACTGTACGGGTGACAGGGCGCCGCCAGTGTGATCAACTGCGCATTCCACAGAATATGGTCACGTGAATACCATATTCGAATCCGATACTTCACCTTGAGGCCGCCATCCCTTCCCCCGTCGGTTGAAGACCATGGAACCGCCCGCCATTACCCGCCGCCGTCGTCCGTTTCTCATGCCGTTGTGGCTGACCCTGATGACCGGCTTGGTCGTGCTCGGTGTGGGGCTTGCGCTTTGGGCAAGGGCCGCCAATACGGTCGTGGTCATCGTGCCGCAGGCGAACGGGGCGCTTGGCTCGATCGACAACCCGCCGCTGTCGGCCGAGGGCGGACAGCAGGCCGAGCGGCTGGCGCAGCGCTTCGCCAATGCCTCCGGCCGCGAGGGGCTCCAGGCGATCTTCGTCAGCCGCACGCGCCGGGCAGCGCAGACCGCATCGCCGCTGGCTCAGCTGCTTGGGCTCACGCCGATCGTCCTGGCCAGCCGTGATGGCGCCAGCATGGCTTCCGAGATCATGAGCCGCCATGGCGGCAATACGGTGCTCGTCGTGTGCACTCGTGCGGCGATCGTGCAGCTCATCCAGGCTCTGGCCGGCCGCACCGTTCAGCTGCCGAGCGCCCGTGACATGTTCTTCGTGACCGTCCCGCGCTATGGGCCGGCCAAAGTGCTGCGCATGACGATCTGATCAGGTGCGGGCCACGGCCCGGCGCACGAAGGCCGCATGCAGGCCGATACGCAGATCCGCCACCACGACGTCCCGGATCGTGCGATTGGGGTCGATGAGGAAGGTGGCCCGACGCACCCCGAGCCCCAGCGGCCCCTCCACTTCGTACATCCGGATCACGCACCGGTCGACATCCGACAGCAGGGTGAAGGGCAGATGATATTTGTCCTGGAACGCGCGATGACTCTCGGGGCTCTGCGGGCTGATGCCAGCGAGCCCGAGCCCCGCGGCATGGATGGACTGATGCAGGTCGCGGAACTGGCGGGCCTCGCGGGTGCAGCCGGGGGTGAAATCGGCGGGATAGAAGTAGAGGATGAGCGGCCCACGGCTCAGCAGCCCGCTGAAGGAGACGGGTTGCCCGTTCGCATCCGGCAAGGTGAACTCCGGTGCGCGCGTGCCGATGGCGAGCATGGGCCTTCCCCGGAACTGGCCTTGGCTTTGCAGAATATCACAGCTAGAATCGCCAGCCTCGCGTGGGGCGGTAGCTCAGCTGGGAGAGCGTCGCGTTCGCAATGCGAAGGTCGAGGGTTCGATCCCCTTCCGCTCCACCATAAATTCTAGGCTTTTCGCCGCACCTACTCAGAGCCAAAGTCCGTCGCAAGTGCACAGCAAGTGCACCCGGCGGACCCCTCTTTGCCCCGCTTGCCTCGGGGCTGCCAACGCGCCGTTGGCAGGCACGCAGCCTGCGGCCGTGCGCGCTGTCCCCCTCGCTTCCATCCGCGCCTATCGCAAGACGGGCTGCGCCGTCGTGACCGTCGAGCGCGCCGGCCGCGCTCCACGCCGCCATCGCATCAGCCTGCGCCGCTACGCGCTTCTGCGGGAGTGGACCCTCACCGCCCCCACCCGCCGCTGGCGCACGTCGGGCGCTTGGCTGCGCGGCTCGATCGCCGTCTCCCTCTGGCCGCAGGCCCGCGCCTGACCCTCTCACCCGTTGGAGTTCTCCACATGACCGCAATCACTACCCCGCGCAAGTCCCGTACCCCGCCCTCAACGGATGCCGCCCCCGCGCCGGCCCCAGGCTCGTGGGCGCGCACGCTCGATGACCTCGACACGGCGCAAGCCTTGTTTGCCACCGTCGGCCATTGGCTCGACGGGAACGACGAGTTTTGCGCGGAGGCCGACACGATGGGCTTCGCGCTCCAGCATCTGCGCCGGGCAATCGGACAACTGGAGAGCCTGCGTGATGCGGCGACCGC
>JAJYTX010000133.1 GCA_021792815.1 Pseudomonadota bacterium | reverse complement strand
CCGCCGCGTCCGCGACATGCACCACGCCGTCGATCTCCGGCGCGTCGGCTTCGCTGCGGGCAATGGCGCCGTTACCCTCCACCGCATCCACGAGCACCCGCAGCCGCTGGCCGATCCGCCGCTGCAGGCGCCGTGCGCTGATTCCGGCCGCGCGCTCCATGAAACGCGCGTAGCGCTCTTCCTGGACGTCCTGCGGCACGTGAGCGCTCAGATCGTTGGCGGCGGCGCCTTCGACCGGCGAGTATTTGAAGCAACCGACGCGGTCGAGCTGCGCTTCGTCCAGCCACTGCAGCAATTCTTCGAACTCCGCGTCCGTCTCGCCCGGGAACCCGACTATGAAAGTGCTGCGCAGCGTCAGGTCGGGACACTGCTGCCGCCATCTGCGTATGCGCGCCAGCACGTCCTCGGTGTGCGCTGGCCGCCGCATGCGCTTCAACACCGTGGGGCTCCCATGTTGGAACGGAATGTCGAGATAGGGCAGTATGCGCCGCTCGGCCATCAGAGGCATGACCTCGTCCACGTGGGGATACGGGTAGACGTAATGCAGGCGCACCCATATGCCGAGCGTGCCCAGCGCGCGCGCCAGGTCGATGAAGCGGGTCCGGTACCGCGTGTCGCGCCACGATGCGGCGGCGTAGCGCAGATCGGCGCCGTAGGCGCTGGTGTCCTGGGAGATGACCAGGATTTCCCTGACACCCGCGGCCGCCAGCCGTTCGGCTTCCCCGAGCACCTCGTCGATCCGGCGGCTCGAGAGCCTGCCGCGCAGTGCCGGGATGATGCAGAAGCTGCACGAGTTGTTGCAGCCCTCGGAGATCTTCAGGTAGGCGTAATGCCGCGGTGTCAGGCGGATGCCCTGCGGCGGCACCAGGTCGAGAAACGGATCGTGCCGCGGAGGAAGGTGTTCGTGGATGGTTCCGATGACATCGGCATAACTCTGCGGGCCGGTCACTTTGAGCACGCGCGGATGGCGCTGCAGGATCCGCTCGGGACGCGCCCCCAGGCAGCCGGTCACGACGACCCGGCCGTTGCGCTGCAGCGCCTCGCCGATGGTGTCGAGTGATTCGTCGACCGCCGCCTCGATGAATCCGCAGGTGTTGACCACCACCAGATCGGCCTGCTCGTAGGTCGGGCAGATCTCATATCCCTCGGCGCGCAGCCTCGTCAGGATACGCTCGGAATCGACCAGGGCCTTGGGACAGCCCAGGCTGGCAAAACCGATTTTGGGAACGCGCCGCGAGGCGGAGCGGCGCCGATTGGAAGCGGACATTCAGAGCTTTCCGGGGCCGCGCAGGCGACCGACTTCGCGATGGCGCGCGAAGCCTACCTGCGCCCTGGCGGCTCCGCAACCCGGGCTCCCCGGACCCCGCGCCGCCTGCCGCGATGCGATCCGAGACGGCCCGCGTCATCGGCCGATGGCCGGCTGCGGCGCCGGATACCCACGGGTACCCCGGACCCTTACCGGCCGTAGACAACCGTTATCTCGGCCTTGGCAATTGCTGCGGCGCGCACCCTGGAGTCCACCTCGGCCGGGCTGGCATCGGCGCTCAACCCCATGCTGGCGACGCGCAGGGCATAGAGCATCAGGTGGTAATGGTGGGGGCGGCCCGGCGGCGGGCAGGGGCCGCCATAGCCCCAGGATCCGTAATCGTTTCGGCTCTGGATCGATCCCGGGGGCAGCCGACGGGCGGCCGGATCGCCGGCGTCGGCCGGCAGCGAGCGGGTCTGCGCCGGGATGTCGAATACCAGCCAGTGCCACCAGCCCCCTCCCGGGGCGTCGGAATCGAACATCAGCAGCGCAAAGCTGCGCGTACCGGCGGGCGGGTGATCCCAGGAGAGCGCCGGAGAGACATTGCGACCCCGGCAGCCTGCGCGGTCGTACACCTGGCGGAGGGGGACCGGATCGCCGGCCGTGAGGTCGGTGCTCGACAGCGTGAACCCCGGTGCGCCCAGCGTGTTGGACTGGGCGCAGGCGGGCACGGTCATGCACACCATCGCGGCGAGCAGCGCCGCGGGTGTTCTCGGGCGGTTCGGACCGGTCGGTTGCATCACCACCTCCGGCGGCACGCGGCTGACATCCGCCTGCCGAGTGTGCAGCCGCCCGGTCCATCCGGCAAACTATCGCGCATGAGTACAAACCGCATTGCCCGGGTCACCGGATCGATGGCCTGGGTCGGGCCGTGGTGCGCGCGCTCGCCGCGCCAGGCTTCGCGCTCGGCGTCCTCGCCGGGTGGCCTGTCCGCTGCCCGGGTGATTTTCCTGACCGCGCGCGAGGGGTGAGCTTTGCGAGCGCAACGCGCTTTCGACTACACGTACTACCGGCGGTATTACTATGACCCGCGAACCGCGGTGACCACGCAGCCGGAGATGCGGGCCCGGGCGAGGCTGATAGCCGCGTTCACCGAGCACATCGGGCTGCCGGTGCGCCGCGTCCTGGACGCCGGGTGCGGTACGGGCATGCTGCGGGCACCGCTGCGCCGGCTGTTGCCGAAGATCGAGTACGTCGGCCTGGAAACGAGCGAATATTTGTGCCACCGCTACGGCTGGCAGCCCGGACGCCTCGAGGACTATCGGCCCGAAGAGCCGTTCGATCTGGTCATCTGCTACGACGTGCTGCAGTATCTCGATGCGCGCCGCGCCGCGCGCGCGCTGGCCAATTTCGCACGCATCTGCCGCGGAGCACTGTATTTCAGCGCGCTCACGCGGCGGGACTGGCAGCGGAACTGCGACCGGACGCGGACCGACGCGGACGTGTGCCTGCGCCCGGGCCGCTGGTACCGGCTGCGGCTGTTGCGTAACTTCCGCGAGGTGGGCGGCGGCTTCTGGCTGCGCCGCGGTGTGCCGTTGACCATCTGGGAGCTCGAATCCCGATGGTGATCGACCTCGGGACAGAACGTCCGGTGGCGACATTTCGTGGCCCGGTGACCTGCCGGCGCGACCCCGGGGTCTGTCCGGGATGGACGCTCACCGGTGCGGCTGCGGACGATCCCGGCGAAACACTGATCCTGACATTCCGGGGAGCCGCGCCGGAGGATCTGCCGCGGACGCTGACGGCACCGAGCGTGGTCGCGCTGGATGGACAGTCTTATCGCATTGCAAGTCCACCGCAGCAGTGGCGGGTCTGCGCACGGACGCTGCACGTCCACCGGGATGTGACCGCGGCGTTCCACCGCGCCGTCCCGCCGCGGTCAGTGCCGTGGACCCGGCGGCTCTTCTGGCGGCTGGTGTTGCAGTTGGCCGGCAACCGTGCCGGCAGGCGGCTGCTGCGGGCGCTGCGCCGTTGAGGCTGAGCGGCTCCCGGGGCAATCACGTCCCAACGGGCTCCCGGCCCACCCGGCTGCGTCATCCCGCCGCGCGCGCCACGCTCCGCGGGCGTGCCCGGGCTCACTCCTGTCGGGCCACCCGCGCGTGCGTCATGTCGTCGGTCTTCGGCTCATCGCGACGCGCCTGGCCGACGGCCGCGGCGCAGTGTCCGGCGAGCAGAGCGCGATACACCGCCATCTGTCCCTGGAACGTTCCCTGCCAGGTGAACCGCCGCAGAACCCGCGCACGCGCGTTGGCGCCGAGCACAGCGGGATCACGCTCGTAAAGCGTTGCAATCGCCCCGGCCAGACTGTCGGCATTCTCCGGCTCGGCCAGCACGCCGACGTGCTCATCGACGAGTTCGGGCACGGCCCCGGCGCGCGCGGCCACCACCGGTCGGCCGCAGGCCATGGCCTCCAGGATCACCAGTCCGAACGTTTCCCGCGTGCCGGCATGCACCAGAGCGTCTGCCGATGCAAGCCAGCGTGCGAGTTCGATGCCGTCGCGCCGATACGGCAACAGTGTGACATTGGCGGCAAGACGCCCCTGACGGCCGCCGCCGATCATCAGCAGATGGTACGGCCGGCCGAGCCTGGCGAACGCCCGCAGGAGCACCGGAACGTTCTTCTCGTCCGTGAAGCGGCCGGCGTAGACCAGCACTCGGGCCTCGGGGCCGAGCCCGAGCCAGTCGCGCAGCCACTCGCCGCGGCGTTCCGGACGGAACACGTCAGCGTCGACGCCGAGCGGCTGGTGAACCGCGTGACGGATGCCGAGACCATCGAGAAACTCGAGCATCTGGTGGCTGGGGGCAAAAACCACGTCGCAGTGGCGGTACAGCCAGCGCACATACCGTCCGAGCGCCCGCTCAGTCAGCCGTCCGCCGACACGGCGGGCGACGATGCGCGGCAGGTTGGAATGACAGAACGCCGTCACAGGAATGCCCCGGCGCCGAGCAACACACAATGCCGCCCAGGCCGGGTGGAATGTATCGCCGGCTTCGATCAGATCGGGCTGCAGCGCCGCGAGCATCCGCGTCCAGAGGCGGGGCTTCAGCGGCAGGCGGTAATTGAACGAGCCCGGGATGGCGATGCCGGCGAGAGTGCTGCTGCCGCCGCGCACGATGCGGGTCTCACTGCCCGGCACGACCAGGGAGTGGCGCCATCCGGGCTGCGTGCCGAACCAGGCGTGCTTGGCGTTCAGATAGCGCCGCACCCCACCGCTCGTCGGCGAATAGAACAACGTCGTGTCGACGAGGTGGCGCGGGCGCATGGGCGTCGTCGAGAGCCTCGGAAGCCTGTCCCTTGGTCCCGCATTGCACCCTGCCTGCTCCGGGGTGTCAAGGCATATGTGAAATCGGCGCCATCCATCGATGCCAATCCGGACTCGGTCGAAACGCGAACGTTCCGTGTTGAGCCGCCGCCGGCTCACCCCGGCGCCCGGAGGTCCGCCGGGGACGACTCAAGCCGCCGACTGTGCGCTGCGCAGCCGGCGGCTGCGCAGCGACACTGAGGCGGTGATCACTTCCTCGGCGGTGGCGAAGCGCTGCTCGCGCTTCTTGGCGAGCAGACGGCTCATGAGCGAGCCATAACGCGACAGGGACGACGGCAGGCGCGGCGGCGCGCAGTTCACGTGTTGCTGCAGCACTTCCATGGCGCTGGAGCCCGTGAACGGCTTGCGGCCGGTCAGCATCTCATGAAAGATCACTCCCAGACTGTACAGATCCGAGCGCGGATCGAGCTGTTCTCCAAGCGCCTGCTCCGGGCTCATGTAGTAAGGCGAGCCGCGCAGCACACCGGTGTATGTGCTGTTGTGCGTGCCTTCCAGCAGCCGTGCCAGTCCGAAGTCGATCAACACCACGTTGTCATTGGTGCGCAGCATGACGTTCGGCGGCTTCAGGTCCCGATGCAGCAGCCCGGCGCGGTGCACCACCGAAAGCGCCGCCGCGATATTTTCCAGGAACAGCAGCGCTTGCGGCTCGCTCATGCCCGCGTGCATGCGCGCCTTCAGGTCCCCCAGAGGGAAGTATTCCATGGCGAGATATTCGTATCCGCTCTCGATGCCATGGTCGAAGATGCGCACGACGGCAGGATCGTGCACGCCGAGTATCGCCCGGTACTCGCGTGCAAGCGCCTGCCTGGCGCGGCCTTCGCACGGCATCCTGCTGACTTTCAGCGCCACCTCGGCTCCGAGGCGTCGGCTCTCGGCCAGGTAGACCACGGCCTTCTCCGACTCGCCGATCTTGCGCTTGATCGCGTAGTCGGCGATGCGGGGCTGCTCCGGGGCCGGGGGCGGCTCAGGCGCCGCCGGTTCGCGAGCGGCGCCAAGGCGCTGCGGCGCCGAAGGGCTCACCGGCCCGGCGAGGGAAAAATTGCGGGTGGTCTGTTCGGTCTGCGCCGCGCAAGCCGGGCGCTCGCTGCGCTGCAGCGCGCCGTCCACGGAGCTTTTCAGTCGCGCGGGAGTGAGCAACCGCTTGGGCAGGTAATCGGTTGCGCCGGCGCGGATCGCCTGCACGGCGGTGAGCTCATCGCCCCCTTCGGCCAGCACGACGATGGCTGGGCCCGCTCCTGCGGCCTGAAGCCGGCACGGCAGCTTGAAGTCTTGCGCTCGTTGATCATCGGCGCTGGAGCCGAATTCCACCGCCAGCAGCAGCACGTCGCTCGAGCGATCTGTATCGGCTTCGATGCACGACTCGAGCTCCGTGGGTGCGAGCGTGCTCACCATGGCATCGGGATACAGGATTCCGAGGTGCAGCCGCAGCCACTCGCGATACTTCGGATCGCGATCGACCACCAGTATGCGTATCGCTGCGATGCTCATGCGCCAGCCACACCATGGACCGCCCCGCGCCATTTGTCGCGGTGTGGGCGGCGATTCTGTGAACTCCATCATCCGCAGGTCGCGTTATGTGATATGACCGCGGGAGCGACTTTGATCACGGAGTGTTGTGCGGCTGGACGCGCGCCCGGCGGTGCACCGACCACTCCGGACAAGCCGGCCGGCCGCGATGGCGCCGCGCCGCGGCCTAACGCGGCAACAGGAATCGCCGGCCCTCGAAGGACAGCACCACGCCGTCGGGTCGGATCGAGACCACCGTGACTCCGTCGGGCAGAGAGTCGCCCTGACGCAGCATCCGGGTATTGATCATGACATAGCGCTTGCGCGGATCCGGATCGTAGACGTGCAGATCCAGATGCAGCGGCGGCAGCGACACGCCGGGCGCGGAGGCGAGGTCCTCGTACAGCGGCAGGCTCGCACCGCTGCGCTGGGTTGCGGGGCCGGGCGGCTGCGCCGCGGGGGCGAAGTCTGCGGGGTTGGTGTCCGTCGATGCCGCGTCCGGGCCGGCGGCGGCGTCCGCCGGCAGGGCGGGTTCCGCCGTGTCTTCGTCCGGGCGCGCAGCAGGGGGTGCGGACAGTGTGGCTGATCGAATCGCGGACTGCGCCGTGGCCACCGGTGTGTTGGTGTCTGACGAGGACGGCGATGCGGCGGCCGGGCGCGGTGGTACGGATCCACGGTCTGGTACCGATCGCAGGGCCGGTGCGCCCGGCGGCGACGGGGTGGGCGAGCTTGGGGCCGCGGCGCGCGCGGCGCCTGCCGGCGGTGTCGGCCGGCGCAGCAGCACCCAGGCCAGCACTGCGGCGTTGATCAGCAACAGTGCGCCGATGAGCACGGCCCAGGTGGGCGGGCCGCGTTTCGGCGCGCCGACCTTGACTTCGAACAGCGCAGGCCCGGCCTGCCGCTGCCGGGCGTTTTCCGATTTCTTCAATGCATCCAGGATGAAGGACATGTGCGCGCCGCCCTCAGCTGCCGTGCTCTTCGGAAGTGAGGC
>JAJYTX010000132.1 GCA_021792815.1 Pseudomonadota bacterium | reverse complement strand
CGCCGAGCGGGGCCTCGCGGTGGAGCTGCTCGAGCGCACGCGGCGCCTGGGCTCGGGATGCTGCTCGTGGTATGCCGGCGGCATGCTCGCGCCCTGGTGTGAGCGCGAAAGCGCCGAGCCGCTCATCGCCGAGCTCGGCGCCGAGAGCCTGCAGTGGTGGCGGGAGAAGTTTCCGGGCACCCGGCTCGGGGGCAGTCTGGTGGTCGCCCACGGCCGCGACAGCGGCGAGCTGAAGCACTTCGCGCGGCGCACCGAGCGCTACGAGTGGCTCGACGCGCAGGCGATCGCGGCGCTCGAGCCGGACCTGGCCGGGCGCTTCGAGCGGGCACTGTATTTCCGGGAGGAAGGCCATCTCGATCCGCGCGCCGCGCTGCTCGCGCTCACCGAGCGGCTGCAGTCGCTCGGCGGCAGGATCCGCTACGGCGCTTCGGGCACACACGATCGGCAGGCGCACGGCGAGGGGTATCTCATCGACTGCACGGGGCTCGCCGCCCGCGAGGTGCTCACCGAGCTGCGCGGCGTGAAGGGCGAGATGCTGGTGGTGAGCCTGCCCGACATCTCGCTGTCGCGCCCGGTGCGGGTGTTGCACCCGCGTGTGCCGGTCTATATCGTGCCGCGCGGCGACGGGCACTTCATGATCGGCGCGACCTCGATCGAGAGCGACCAGGCGACGCGTATCAGTGCCCGCTCCATGCTCGAGCTGCTCGGCGCCGCCTACGCGCTGCATCCGGCATTCGGCGAGGCCGAGATCGTCGAGATCGGCACCGGCGTGCGGCCCGCCTTCCCCGACAATCTGCCGCGGCTGTGCCGGCGGGGAGACACCCTGTATGTCAACGGCCTGTACCGGCACGGTTTCCTCGCCGCCCCGGCGCTGGCGCGCCGCACGGCCGACTGGCTGCTCGAGGGGCGCGAGTCGCCCGAGGTGATGCCGTGAAGATCGAGATGAATGGCGAGTGGCGGCAGATCGCCGCGGAGGATCTCGCGGCCGCGCTCGAGGAGCTCGGGCTCGGCGAGGCGGTGGTCGCCACCGCGCTCAACGGTGCATTCGTGCCGGCGCCGGCCCGATCGGCCACGCGGCTTGCCGACGGTGACCGGCTCGAAGTCCTCTCGCCGATGCAGGGTGGTTAAGGAGTCTCTGATGAACCCCGGCGTACTGACACTCTATGATGTCGAGCTCGACTCGCGGCTGCTGCTCGGCACGGCGCGCTTTCCCTCGCCGGCGATCCTGCGCGAGGCGGTCAAGGCGAGCGGCACCCGGCTCGTCACCGTCTCGCTGCGGCGCGAGTCGGCCGGGGAGCGCGCGGGCCAGGGATTCTGGTCGATCATCCGCGATCTCGGCGTGCGCGTGCTGCCCAACACCGCGGCCTGTCACTCCGTCAAGGAGGCGATCACCACGGCCCACATGGCACGCGAGGTCTTCGGCACCTCCTGGGTGAAGCTCGAGGTGATCGGCGAGGACGACACCCTGCAGCCCGATGTGTTCGCGCTGGTGGAGGCGGCGCGGATCCTGTGCCAGGAGGGCTTCGAGGTCTTCCCTTACACCACCGAGGATCTGATCGCCGCGGAGCGGCTGCTGGAGGCCGGCTGCCGGGTGCTGATGCCCTGGGGCTCGCCCATCGGCTCGGGGCGGGGGCTGAACAATCTGTTCGGACTGAAGGCGCTGCGGGCGCGCTTTCCGCAGGTGCCGCTGGTGATCGACGCCGGGATCGGTGTGCCGTCGCACGCGGCGCAGGCGCTCGAGCTCGGGTTCGATGCGCTGCTGATCAACACGGCGGTGTCACAGGCCGTCGATCCGGTGCGCATGGCCGGCGCCTTTGCGCAGGCGGTGGCGGCCGGACGCGAGGCGTATCTCGCCGGACCGATGGAGCCGAGGGACATGGCGGTGCCCTCGACCCCGGTGATCGGCAAAGCCTTTCTGGGGTGATGCATGAGACTGCCCCGCGTCTATCCCATCGTCGACAGCAGCGCCTGGGTGCGCCGGCTGTTGCCGACCGGCGTGCGGCTGATCCAGCTGCGCATCAAGGAGCGCACGGCCGAGGAGCTGCGCGCCGAGATCGGCGCCGCGAAGGCGCTGTGTGCCCGAGCCCGCATCCAGCTCGTGGTCAATGACCACTGGCAGCTCGCGCTCGAGACCGGATGTGACTTCGTTCACCTGGGACAAGGGGATCTCGATACGGCGGACGTGCCGGCGCTGCGGCGCGCCGGGGTCCGTCTCGGGCTGAGCACGCATGACGAGGCGGAACTCGAGCGCGCGTTGTCTTACACCCCGGATTACGTGGCGCTCGGACCGATCTATCCGACGCTGCTCAAGGCGATGACCTTTGCTCCCCAGGGGCTCGAGCGGATCCGTGACTGGAAGCAGCGCATCGGCGAGCGGCCACTGGTGGCGATTGGCGGGCTCACCCTGGAGCGGCTGCCCGGCGTGCTGATCGCCGGCGCCGATTCGGCCGCGGTGGTCAGTGACATCGTGCGCAACCCCCATCCCGAGGCACGTCTCGCCGCGTGGCTGGTGACCGCCGATTCGGTGGAGCCGGACGGGCCGGTTCGGACGGAGGCATGAGCGATCGCTACGCCCGGCAGATCGTGTTGCCCGAAGTGGGCACCGATGGCCAGGGGCGGCTGCGCGGCGCCTCGGTGCTGGTGGCCGGTGCCGGGGGCCTCGGCTGCGCAGTGCTCGAGTACCTGTGCGCCGCCGGCGTGGGACGTCTGCTGACGGTGGATCCGGATCTCGTCGAGGAATCGAACCTGCACCGCCAGCCGCTGTACCGGATGGCGGACCTGGGCCGGCCCAAGGCGAGCGCCGCGGTCGCGGCGCTGCTCGAGCGCAATCCGCAGGTTTGCCTCGAGGCGGCGGTGCAGCGCATCACGCCGGCGAACGCCTCCAACTGGGTCTCGCGGGCCGATGTCATCGTCGACGCCGCGGACAGCCTCGCGCTCACCTACATGTTGAGCGACGAGTGCCACCACCAGGGCAAACCGCTGGTGAGCGCTTCGGTGCTCGGACTCGCGGGCTACGCGGGGGTGTTCTGCGGCGGCGCGCCGAGCTATCGCGCGGTCTTCCCGGACATGCCGACCCAGGCCGGTTCCTGCGCGGCCTCGGGCGTGCTCGGCACGGCGGTGGGGGTCATGGGGACGCTGCAGGCCCACCTGACCCTTGCACACATCCTCGCGCTCGATCCGCCGGTGCGCGGACGGCTGGTGAGCGTGGACTTTCGGACGCTGCGTTTCGGCGGCTTCTCGTTCGCCGCGGCCAGCGAGCCGGCGGCGCCGCAGCTGCGCTTCATCGCCCGGGAAGACGTGCGAGCGGGGGATGTGATCGTCGATCTGCGCAGCGTGGCGGAAGCACCCGTCTCGGCTTTCCCCACGGCGCTGCGGCTCGGCGTGGAGGAGCTGCGCAGTGCGCGGCTGCCGGCGGGCGAGCGGCTGGTGCTGTGCTGCCGCTCGGGTGTGCGGGCCTGGCGCGCGGCGCGCTCGCTGATCAGCCACGAAGTCCGGGATGTGGCGCTGGTGGCGCTCGGGGAATGAGCGCGAACGGCCCTGCCGTGTTGGTCATTGCGGGCACCGACAGCAGCGGCGGAGCGGGCCTGGTGCGCGATGTGCGCACCCTGCACGATCTGGGAGCCGAGGCGCTCTGCGCGGTTACGGCGGTCACCGCACAGAGCCACGCGCGGGTCTCGGCGGTGCAACCGCTGCCGCCGGAGCTGATCCGCGCCCAGATCCGCTGCGCCCTCGAGTCGCGCCGCGTCGATGCGATCAAGATCGGCATGCTCGGGACCGCCGCGGCGGTGGAGGCCGTGGCGGAGTGCCTCGCGGCGCCGCTGCGCCTTCCGGTGGTGCTCGATCCGGTGCTGCGCTCGTCCTCCGGAGGCGTGCTGCTCGATGAGGCCGGACAGCGCGCGATGCAGGAGAGACTCTTCCCGCTGACCACGCTCCTGACACCCAACATCCCGGAGGCGGCCGTGCTGTGCGGCGCGCAGCCGGCCTCGGACACCGATGCGGTCCCCTTGCTCGAGTGGGCCGCGCGGCTGCTCGGGCAGGGGCCGCGGGCGGTGCTCATCAAGGGCGGTCACGGCTCGGGGCCGGAGGCGGCGGACCTGTTGGCGGGTGACGGACAGACCCGCTGGCTCACCTCGGCGCGCCTCGCGGGCAGCCTGCGGGGCAGCGGTTGCGCGCTGGCCTCGGCCATCGCCGCCGAGCTGGCCCGCGGAGAGCCCTTGGAAGAGGCCTGCTGGAACGCACGACGCTATGTGCTCGACCTGCTGGCCCAGACGTGAGCGGCCGACGATCGGGGCGGCGGTCCTTGTATTGCGGCGGCCGCGGCCCCAGATTCCACTCCGGAACACTTGCCCACCCGGCCGCTGGCCGGCGAACGCCACCACCCCAAGGGCCCCGACCGGGTCCGCGATCGAGAACCCTATGCTGAAGAGACTGACCCTTTCCCTGAGCCTTGCCCTGGTGATGCTGACCGGGACGGCGCTCGCGGCCGATCCGACCGCCGGCCAGATCTACCAGGCGGCGCAGAGCGGCCACCTCGCGCAGGCGCAGCAGATGATCCGCCAGGTGCTGCGCGATCATCCGAACAGCGCCAAGGCGCACTTCGTGGCGGCCGAACTCGACGCCCGCGCGGCCAACTACGGTCTGGCGCGCCAGGAGCTCGCCGCCGCCGAGTCGCTGCAGCCGGGGCTGCCGTTCGCCAGCGCTCACGCGGTGAGCGAGCTGCGCCGACAGCTCGGCGAGGCGCCGCGCGCGGCGCGTGTACGACGCTCCGGCGCCGGCTCGTCCCACATGGGTTGGGCAGTGCTGCTCATCGGCGGGGTCCTGCTGGTGTGGATGATCGTGCGCCGACGCATGGCCGCGGCGAGTGCCAACGCGTACCCCGGCCCGTTTTCCGGTGCGATGGCCCCGGGTGGGATGCCTCAGGGGGGACCGATGGGCCCCGGGCCCGGCTATGCCCCGGGAGGCTATCCGCCGGGCTATGGGCCGGCGGGCGGCTCAGGGATGCTGCACAACATCGGCACGGGCCTCGCCATCGGGGCGGGCGTCGCGGCTGGGGAAGAGCTGGTCGGGCACCTGCTCAACCCCGGGTCGGGCGGCGGATTGATGCCCGATGCGAGCGCCGCGCCGCTCGATCCGCAGGCGAACGCCGACCTGGGCGGCAATGACTTCGGGATCTCCGATCCCGGCTCCTGGGACGATGGCAGCGGGGGCGGTGGCGACGGGGGCTGGACCTGAAGCCCGCCGTCTAGGGGCGGCCGGGCGCGGCCGTCCCGGTCCAGCGCCTCGCCAGCGGGCCGAGCGTCGGGGCCTGCACCAGGATGCTGAAGATCGCGATGAGGTAGGTGGCGGTCACGATCAGGTCCCTGGCCTGCCCGACGGGTAGCGAGAGCGCGAGTGCCACCGATAGTGCTCCGCGCAGTCCCGCCCAGGTCATGAGCTTCACCAGGTGGGGCTCGAAGCGCTCGAAGGGCCGCAGCAGGCTGATCGGTATTCCGACGCTGATCGCGCGCGCCAGCAGCACCAGCGGCAGTGTGACCGCGGCCGGCAGCAGGAACGCGCGCAGCGTGCCGGCGAGCGCCGTCAGCTCGAGCCCCACGAGGCCGAACAGCAGCAGATTCAGCAGGTCGTCGGTGAGCTGCCAGAAAAGAAACAGCTGCTCGCGCGTCGGGGCCGGCATCGGGTGTCTGCGGCCTTCGTGGCCGACCATCAGACCCATGACGACCGTGGCAATGGGCGCCGAGACCGCGAGCGCATCTGCCGCCGCATAGCCGGCGGTGGCCATGGCGAGGGTGATCAGGATCTGCACCGCCGGGCTGTCCACGGTGCGCAGCAGCGCGAGTCCCGCCAATCCGGCTGCGACCCCGAAGCCGATCCCGCCGAACACCTGGCGCGCGAACAGCGCGGTCACGGACAGCGCGTCGGGTCTGCGGATGCCCGGATGCGCCAGCCCGAGCAGCACCACGAACACCACGACGCCCGTGCCGTCATTGAACAGCGCCTCACCGGTGAGCTTGGTGAGCAGAGACGCCGGAACGCGGGCCTGGCTCAGCAGACCCAGCACCGCGATCGGATCGGTCGGCGAGATCAGCGCCCCGAACAGCAGGCACTCGAGTAGCGACAGCCGGATTCCGAACAGACCGGTGAGATAGAAAAACCCCGCGCCGATCAGCAGAGTCGAGAGCGCGACACCGACGGTGGCGAGCACCACCACCACCCAGCGGGCGCGCGCGAGGCCGATGACGTCCACGTGCAGGCTGCCGGCAAACAGCAGCAGCCCGAGCAGCCCGTGGAAGACCAGCTGCGGGAAATCGACGCCGCGCGCGACCTGCTGTCCCCAGGCGCTCACCTCGGGGACGAAGGGACCGAGGGCCACCGTGGCCACCGAGATCAGCAGCGCGACCGCCGTGATGCCGATGGAATCCGGCAGACGCACCAGCCTGCGGTTCGCGTAGCCGCTCAGGGCGACCACGGCAATGACGGCCGAAATGAGAGTGAAAATGGGCATCCGACGTCCACGGTGCGAGCCCGCGGGACTCTGATGGGCCGCCACGCGCCTGAGTATGACATGACGCCGCTATCGTCCCACCGGTCAGGCCCGGTGCACGAGACGTCGCGGAGGAGGGCGATGCGCGCCCCCGCCGCTGGGTTGCGGGGCTTGCCGCATGGGCAGTACTCGGTAATCCCGGGCATCGGGACGCGTTCGCGGTCCAGATGTGGCTAAGACGCAACGATTTGGGTACGCCAGGATCCCTGTTTTTTCAGGGTCTCAGAGTGGTTCTACTCCTGCCGTGGCGAATTTCCCTCGCCGATCTCTCGTCTCTGCTACAGTTCGCCCATTCCGCTGGGCGGAGCATCCGGACACGGGATCGCGGCTCGAGGTTTTCGAGGTACACACCGTGCCGGGGGGGCATTGCATCGACCGTCGAGGCGGGCCGATGCGGCCTGCTCCGTCCACAGCACCCGTCGAACACAACATTAATGGGAGCGATGACCATGACGCGTAGAAATCACCTGGTGGCCCTGGCTGTGGCGATCGCCCTGGGATCGAGCGGCGCAGGCGCCGCCCATGCCGCCGCCGCGCAACCGAGCGCCGCACCGTCCGATCAGCTCGCCGAGATCGTCGTCACGGCCACCAAGCGCAAGAC
>JAJYTX010000131.1 GCA_021792815.1 Pseudomonadota bacterium | reverse complement strand
GCGCCACGCTGCGCGCGGTGAACCGCGCCCTGCAGTGGCAATTGCCGACCGGCGGACCGAAGACGCTCAACGGCCTGCTGCTCGAGCACCTGGAGACCATCCCGGCGCCGGGCACGACGCTGCAGGTAGGGCCTTACCGCTTCGAAGTGCTGCAGCTCGCCGACAATGCCATCAGGACCGTGCGGGTGCGGGCGCCGCTGACGGCGCAGCCGGGCGTGAGCCTCGAGACGCATTGAGCACCGCCGCCAGCGCCTCGCTCACCCGCGACACCCCGATCACGCTCAGCCCCTCGATGGGTTTGCGCGGAGCATTGTCGCGCGGCACGATGGCGAGCTGAAAGCCCTGCCGGCGGGCCTCCTGCAGGCGCTCCTCCCCGTAGGTCACCGGGCGCACCTCGCCGGTGAGCCCGACCTCCCCGAAGGACACGAGGGAGGTCGGCAGGACGCGATCCTCGAGGCTCGAGGCGAGCGCGAGCATCACCGGCAGATCCCAGGCGGTCTCCCCGATCTGCACGCCGCCGACGGCGTTGACGAACACATCGTGCTCCTGCAGCGACACGGCCGCATGGCGGTTCAGCACCGCGAGCAGCATCGCCAGGCGGTTGGCGTCGAGTCCCTGCGCGATGCGTCGCGGAGCGCCGAAGCGCAGCGGGTCGACCAGCCCCTGCAGCTCGATCAGCAGCGGCCGCCCGCCCTCGCGGGTCACCGTGACGATGCTGCCAGCGGCGGGCTCGGCGGAGCGGGCGAGAAAAATGGCGGACGGATTGCGCACCTCCCGCAGGCCCGCCTCGGTCATGGCGAAGAAGGCGAGCTCGTTGACCGCGCCGAAGCGATTCTTCGCCGCCCGCACGATCCTGAAGCGGCTGCCGGCCTCGCTCTCGAAGTACAGCACCGTGTCGACCAGGTGCTCGAGCACCCGCGGACCGGCGATCACCCCGTCCTTGGTCACGTGCCCGATGAGCATCACCGCGGTGGCGGTCGATTTGGCGAAGCGCACCAGCTCGGCGGTGCATTCGCGCAGCTGCGAGACGGCCCCGGCGCTCGAGTCCACCTCGCCGGAGCGCACCGTCTGGATCGAATCGATCACCAGCAGCGCCGCCCGGCGCTGCCCGGCGCGCTCGAGCACCGACTGCAGATGGGTCTCGCAGAGCACCTCCGGGGCGCTCGCCCCGAGGCCGAGCCGCCGCGCCCGCAGGGCCACCTGGGACACCGATTCCTCGCCGCTCGCATAGAGCACCGGCCGCTGCGTGCCGGCGAGGTGCGCAGCCACCTGCAGCAGCAGGGTCGACTTGCCGATGCCCGGATCGCCGCCGAGCAGGCTCACCGAGCCCGGCACGATGCCGCCGCCGAAGACCCGGTCGAGCTCGCCCTGCCCGCTCGGCAGGCGAGCGAGTGCGGGGGCCCCGTCGAGGGCGACCGGGGGGCCGGGGGCCGCGCTCGGGCCGCTCGCGGCCGCCCGGGACGCCTCGCGGCGCTCAAGAACGTTCCACTGGCCGCACAGGGGACACTGGCCCTGCCACTTCAGCGTCTGGCCCCCGCAGGCGCTGCAGACGTACACGATGCTCGCTCGGACCATGGACGGGGAACCTTCCCTCTGTGGAGGTCGGTGCTAGGATGAGCCGTGGGCCACGGAGCAGACCTGTCTTTTGTGACCGGGCGCTCAGACTCGACCGTGCGCAATGCTAGCTTATCCGGCTGGAGCCGGGCACCGGCGGCATGCGCCATACAAAAATCGATGATCCGCGAGAATCCTGAGGCCGCGGCATGAGCCTGAAAAGCAAGTTGCGCGTCGTCGGTCTGACCGACACCGGCAAGGTGCGCGAACACAACGAGGACAGCATCTCCGGGGATGCCGACTCGGGCCTGCTCGTGCTTGCCGACGGCATGGGCGGCTACAAGGCGGGCGAGGTGGCGAGCGGGCTCGCCGTGAAGACCATCGTCGGTCTGGTGCGCGAGCAGATGCAGCTGCAGGACATGAGCGCGAACGACCGCCACTCGGGACTGTCGCGCGCCAGCATCATCCTGCGCGACGCCATCCAGCGGGCCAACAGCATCATCTACCACACGGCGCGCAGCCAGCCGCAGTGCGAGGGCATGGGCACGACGGTGGTGGCGGCCCTGTTCTTCGACAACAAGGTGACCATCGCCCACGTCGGCGACTCGCGGCTGTACCGGCTGCGCGGCGCGCAGTTCGAGCGCGTCACCATGGATCACTCGCTGCTGCAGGAGCTCGTGGACCGGGGTCTGTACTCGGCCGAGGAGGCCCAGCGGGCCGCGAACAAGAACTACGTGACGCGCGCGCTCGGCGTCGAGGCGAGCGTCGAGGTCGAGATCCGCGAGACCCCGGTGCACAAGGGAGAGGTCTACATGCTGTGCTCCGACGGGCTGTCCGACATGGTCGAGGACGAGGACATCCATTTAACCATAAGCACTTTTGGTGCTAATCTTGACAATGTCGCCAGACAGTTGATCCAGCTGGCCAATGACAACGGGGGTCGGGACAACATCTCGGTGGTGATGGCGCACGTGCTCGACGCCTTCCCGGCGCGCACGCGCATGCGCGACAGAATACGAGACTGGTTCAACTAGCGCCGGCAGCGGGGAGAGACTCACATGGCGAGGCTGATCTTGAGCCTGGACGGCCAGATGATGGCCGAATACAACATGAACAAGGAACGTTACACCATCGGGCGGCTGCCGGACAACGACATCCGCATCGACAACGCGGCGGTGAGCGGCCATCACTCCCTGATCATCAACATCCTCAACGACTCGTTCCTCGAGGACCTCAACAGCACCAACGGCACCTACGTCAACGGCAAGCTCATCAAGAAGCACGCGCTGCAGCACGGCGATGTGATCACGGTCGGACACCACCAGCTGCGCTTCATGGAGGACGACGAGCAGCAGGACGAGTTCGAGAAAACCATGGTGATCCAGCCCTCGGCGCGCCCGGTCGAGACACTGCGCGCGGCGATGCAATCGGCCCCCCCGAGCGGCGCGCCGGGCGAGGGCGGCAGGCCGCACGGCCCCGGCGCCACGCCGAAGATCGCCAAGCTGCAGGTGCTCTCCGGGGCGTTCGCCGGCCGCGAGCTCGAGCTCACCAAGACCCTCACCACGCTCGGGCGCCCCGGGGTGCAGGTGGCGGCGATCACCCGGCGCGCCGAAGGCTTCTACATCGTGCTCGTCGACAGCGACCGGCCCGGCAACTTCCCGCTGCTCAACGGCGCGCCGATCGGCAATCAGGCCGCGCGGCTGCGCGACAACGACGTGATCCAGCTGGCCGGGGTGAAGATGGGGTTTTTCCTCAGCGGCTGAGCGGCCTAGCGCAGCTCCAGCGGCACGCGCTGGCTGACCCCGCAGAGCAGCTCGAAGGGGATGGTGCCCGCGCAGCGGGCGAGTTCCTCCACCGCGAGCCCCTCGCCCCAGAGCACCACCGGCGTACCGACCCGCACCGGCGCGAGGTCGGTCACGTCGATCGCGATCATGTCCATCGAGACCCGGCCGCAGAGCGGGGCACGCTCGCCATCGACCAGCACCGGGGCGCCGTTCGGCAACCCGCGCGGCAACCCGTCGCCGTAGCCTGCCGCCGCGATCGCGATGCGCGAGTCGCGCCCGGCGCGCCAGGCGCCCCCGTAACCGACCGTCTCGCCGCGTGGCACCTGCCGCACCGCGATCACCGAGGTCTCCAGGCGCATCGCCGGGCGCAGACCGAGCGCCGCGCCCGTGCGCTCGGCAAACGGCGAGCCGCCGTAGAGCGCGAGCCCGGGGCGGACCCACTCGCCCCCGACCGGCGTCTCGCCGAGCAGGCCCGCCGAGTTGGCGATGCTCGTGACGTAGCCGAGCCCGCGCGCGGCGTGCTGGAACCGCTCGAGCTGCCGGCGCGTCATCTCGGGCGAGTCGTCCGCCCGCGCCAGGTGCGTCATCAGCCGGATCTCGAGCGGCCGGGGCCGCAGGCTCTCGAGCCGCTGCAGCGCCGCGGGAAAGTCTTCCGGACGGAACCCGAGGCGGTTCATGCCGGTGTCGATCTTGACCCACAGCACCAGGCGGCGCGCGTGCGGATCGCGCGCCAGCAGATCGAGCTGCAGGCTGTCGTGCACCACCAGATCGAGCCCGTGCCGGGCGGCCTCGCGCAGCTGCGCGGCGCTGAACACCCCCTCGAGCAGCACGATGGGGCCGCTGACGCCGTGCTCGCGCAGCACCAGCCCCTCCTCGAGCCTCGCCACCGCGAACGCATCGGCCTGCGCCAGCGCGCGCGCGGTCTGCACCAGGCCATGCCCGTAGGCGTTCGCCTTCACGACCGCCATGACCCGCGCGCCGCGCGCCCGCGCGCGCAGGGTCTGCAGATTGTGCCGCAGCGCGCCGCTGTCGATGACGGCGCGGATCAGCCGGCTCACCTCAGCTCACCTCAGCACGCCCTCGGCGTAGGCGTCGGGCGCGTAGTTGGCAAAGCGCGTGTACTGGCCCTGGAAGGTCAGGAGGAACGTGCCGATCTCGCCGTTGCGGTGCTTGACCAGGTCGATCTCCGCGATGCCCTTCTTGGTGGTGTTCTTGTCGTACACCTCCTCGCGGTAGATGAGCAGGATCATGTCGCTGTCCTGCTCGATCGAGCCGGACTCCCTCAGGTCCGACATGACCGGCTTCTTGTTCTCGCGCTGCTCGACGGCGCGGTTGAGCTGCGACAGCGCGATCACCGGCACCGACAGCTCTTTGGCGAGCACCTTCAGTCCGCGGGAGATCTCGCCGATTTCCGTGGCGCGGTTCTCCTTGGTGCCCGGCACCTGCATCAGCTGCAGGTAATCGACCACGATCAGACCGAGGCCGTGCTCGCGCTTGATGCGCCGCGCGCGCGCGCGCAGCTCCGTCGGGGTGAGCGCCGGGGTCTCATCGATGAAGATCCGGGCATCCTGCAGCTGCGTGGTCGCGCCGGTGACCCGGTCCCAGTCCTGCGCCGAGAGCCGGCCGCTGCGCAGGTTGGCGAGCGGCACGCCCCCCACCGAGGAGATCATGCGCGTCAGCAGCTGCTCCGAGGGCATCTCCATGCTGAAGATCGCCACCGAGGCGCGGGTCGCCCCGTGCAGCGCGGCGTACTCGGCCATGTTGACCGCGAGGGTCGTCTTGCCCATGGAGGGACGGCCGGCGACGATGAGCAGATCGCCCGGGCGCAGGCCGCCGGTGAGCTTGTCGAAATCGCTGAAGCCGGTCGGCAGACCGCGCAGCTTCTCCGGGTGCGAGCACAGATCGTCGAGCTCATCGATCAGCGGCGGCAGCAGGCTGCGCACCGCCACCGCGCCCTGGCGGCCGCGAAAGCCGGCCTCGGCGATCTCGAACACCTTCTGCTCGGCCCGGTCGACCAGATCGCGGGCGCTCTCGCCCTCGTTGTGAAAGACCGCGGCGGCGATTTCGGTGCCGGCCTGGCTCAGCTGGCGCAGCAGCGAGCGCTCGCGGACGATTTCCGCATAGGCCCTGGCGTTGGCCGCGGTCGGCGTATCGCGGGCGAGCGAGCCGAGATAGGCGAGCCCCCCGGCGGCATCGAGCCGGCCCAGGCGCTCGAGCTGCTCGGAGACCGTGACGGCGTCGCACGGTCGGCCGGCGCCGGCGAGCACGCCGATCGCCTGGAAGATCAACCGATGATCGGGCCGGTAGAAGTCGCCCTCTCTGACGCAATCGGCGACCTGGTCCCAGGCGCTCGCCTCGAGCATGAGACTGCCGAGCACGGCCTGCTCGGCCTCCACGGAATGCGGCGGCGTCGGCGCATCCCCCAGGGCCGATCCGCCCTCGCGACGCGCCTTGGGGAAAGCGGCCACCGGTTCCGCGCCCGGGTGGAGATTACTCTTCCGCGACGATCGAGACGGTCACCGCCACGTCGATGTCGGCATGCAGGTGAAGGCTCACGGCGTGCTCGCCGGTCATGCGCAGCGGTCCGCTCGGCAGGCGCACCTCGCTGCGCTCGACCTTGAAGCCCGCCTTGACGCAGGCATCGGCGACGTCGCCGGTGCCGATCGAGCCGAACAGCTTGCCCTCGGGGCCGGCCTTGGCGCTGATCAGCAGCTTCATGTCCTTCATGGCCGCGGCACGCTCCTCGGCGCCCTGCAGCTGCTCGCGCGCGGCCTTCTCGAGCTCGGCACGGCGAGACTCGAAGCGCGCGATGTGCTCCGGGGTGGCGAGGGTGGCCTTGCCTTGCGGCAGCAGGTAGTTGCGGCCGAAGCCCGAGCGGACCTTCACCCGATCGCCGATGTTGCCGAGGTTGGCCACCTTCTGCAGCAGAATGACTTCCATCGGCGTGCCTCAGTGCTGGTCGGTGTAGGGCAGCAGCGCGAGGTAACGGGCGCGTTTGATCGCGACCGACAGCTGGCGCTGGAAAAAGGATTTCGTGCCGGTGATGCGGCTCGGGACGATCTTGCCGGTCTCGGAGACGTAACCCTTGAGGGTGCCGAGATCCTTGTAGTCGATGTGCTTCACGCCTTCGGCGGTGAAGCGGCAGAATTTCTTGCGCCGTGAGAAGCGGCCGCCGCCGCTGCCGCCGTTGCTGCTGCCGGGTGCTCTGGTGTTCATCAGTGGATATCCGCTGCGCTGGATGGAACGTGACGAGGGTGCGTGTCGGAGGGGGGCCTCAGGCGGGCTCCCCTTCCCCTTCGGAAGCGGCGCCGGCGTCCTCGCGTGGGCGCTCGCGGCGGCCCTTGCCCGCCTCGCCTTCCTCTTCACCGCCCTTGGCCATCGGCGAGGGCTCGGTCTCGGCCGAGTCCATCTTGACCACCAGGTGGCGCAGCACGGCGTCGCTGAAGCGGAACGCTCCGGTCAGCTCATCGAGGGTCTTCTGATCGCACTCGATGTTCATGAGCACGTAGTGCGCCTTGTGTACCTTGGCGATCGGATAGGCGAGCTGGCGGCGACCCCAGTCTTCCTGGCGGTGCACCAGGCCCGAGCCGGCGGCGATCATGCCCTTGTAGCGCTCGATCATCGCGGGCACCTGCTCGCTCTGATCGGGATGGACGAGAATCACGATCTCGTAATGCCTCATATGTCCTCCTTACGGATGAAAGCCGCCCTTCGCGAGGCTGCATCGGTGCGGCAAGGAGACGCCACGCGCCACGCGCATGGCCCCCCGAGGGGGCGCGCAGAATACTGGAATCGTCCGGCCACTGCAATG
>JAJYTX010000130.1 GCA_021792815.1 Pseudomonadota bacterium | reverse complement strand
CAAGGTGTTTCGCGCCATCCCGGTGATCATGCTGTCCTCCAAGGACGGCCTGTTCGATCGCGCCCGGGGCCGGATCGTCGGCTCCGAGCACTACCTGACCAAGCCGTTCACCAAGGACGAGCTGCTGGGCGCGATCGAAGCGCATATCGGAAGATGACGTCCATGCCGCTCATTCTGATCGTGGACGACTCGCCGACCGAAGTGCACGTGATGCAGAAGACGCTCGAGCGGCACGGCTACCGTACCGCCGCCGCCGGGGACGGCGCCGAAGGGGTGCGTCTCGCGCGCGAGATGAGTCCCGATCTGATCTTCATGGACATCGTCATGCCCGGCATGAACGGCTACCAGGCGACCCGGGCGCTGGTGAACGACCCGCGCACTCGCGAGATTCCCATCATCATGGTGACTTCCAAAGGGCAGGAAACCGACCGCATCTGGGGTCTGCGTCAGGGAGCCGTGGATTACATGGTCAAGCCCGTCTCGCCCGATCAGCTCATCGCCAAGGCCCGCTCCGCGCTCTCGAGCTGACGCGCATGAAATCGACTGTCATGACCGCCGGGTTCCCAGTGTGCCGTCAGCCCGCATGAGCGAGGCATCCTCCCTGCATGCGCTGCGCGACCGGCCCTTCGAGCTGCTCTGCGAGCTCGAGCGGCGCGCCCGCGCCGTTTCGGCGCACAGTGGCCAGGATGGCACGCCCGGACAGGAGTGGGTCGGGGTGGCGCTGCGGATGGCCGGTGACCTGTATCTGGTCGCGCGGGAGGAAACGCGCGAGGTGTTGGGTGTGCCGGCGGGCATGACGCGCGTGCCGGGCGCCAAGCCTTGGATCAAGGGGCTCGCCAACGTGCGTGGCCAGCTGTTGCCCATCGTCGATCTGCGCCAGTTCCTCGGCAGCGGCGCCACTCCCATCGGCCGCGCCACGCGCGTCCTGGCGGTCAATCACCGCGAGATCCCTGCCGGGCTGCTGGTGGACGAGGTGCTCGGGTTCCGCCGGTTCACGGAAACCGAATTCTCGGGCGAAGCGCCGCCGACGCTGGCCCGCTGTGAGCATTACCTCGCCGGGGCCTTCCGGCGTGCCGGCGAGCAATGGCCGGTGCTCAGCCTGCGCGCGCTCGTGGAGAGCGCGGCTTTCGCGGAAGCGGCGGCATGAACCGCGAACCCTGGTTCGGGCCGCAGCCGCGCGCGCTCGCGCGGCTGCTCGCGCTCGCCGCCGGGCTGGCGGTTCTCTGCGCGATCGTCTCACTGGCGACGGCGCTTCATCCCGGCGTGCCGCTACTGGCGCGTTTCCTGCCGTCGGGGCTCGCCGTGGCGGCGGCGGTGCTGCTGGCGAGCGCGGCCCTGGCGGCCGCCCGGATCCACCGGACGGTCGAGGACCAGCGGCTCGCGGCCGATACCCAGCGCAAGGAGAATGACCGCAACCAGCAGGCGATCCTGCGCCTGCTCGATGAGCTCTCGAGCCTGGCCGACGGCGACCTGACGGTGCAGGCGACCGTCACCGAGGAGATCACCGGAGCCATCGCCGACTCGATCAACTACGCGGTGGACGCCCTGCGGGGCCTGGTGACGACCATCAACCAATCCGCCATTCATCTCGACAGTGCCGCGCGCCAGACCCAGGCGCTCTCGCAGCACCTCGCCAAGGCGAGCAGCGCGCAGTCGAAGCAGATCGCCTCGGCCACCGAATCCGCCTCGGGCATGGCGAGCTCCGTCGCCGAGGTCTCCGGCAACGCCGAGCGCGCCGCCGACGTGGCCCGCCACTCGGTCGAGATCGCGCACAAGGGGGCCGATGCGGTCCGGCGCACCATCGATGGCATGAACACCATCCGCGAGACCATTCAGGAGACCTCCAAGCGCATCAAACGCCTGGGCGAGAGTTCTCAGGAGATCGGCAACATCGTCGAGCTGATCAACGACATAGCCGAGCAGACCAACATTCTGGCGCTGAATGCCTCGATCCAGGCGTCGATGGCGGGCGAAGCCGGCCGCGGCTTCGCGGTGGTGGCCGACGAGGTGCAGCGCCTCGCCGAGCGGGCGGCGAACGCGACCAAGCAGATCGAGGTGCTGGTCCGTACCATTCAGACCGATACCAACGAAGCCGTGGTGTCCATGGAGCGCAGCACGACCGACGTGGTGGGCGGGGCGCTGCTCGCCGAGAACGCCGGAGCGGCGCTCGATGAGATCGAGCAGGTGTCCAACCAGATCGCGAGCCTCGTGCAGAACATCTCGGCAAGCTCCCGGGCGCAGGCGAGCGGGGCGCAGAACATCGCGCGCAACATGCATGTGCTCAAGGAGATCAGCGTGCAGACCGCCGAGTCGACCAACGCCACGTCCGCGGCCATCGCCCAGCTCGCCGAGCTGTCCGCCGGACTGCGGCGCGCAGCCGCGGGGTTTCGTCTGCCCGGCGCTGCACCGGCCTCCGCAAGCGGCGTGTTCCGGCGACCGCCCGACGCCGCCTCTGCCTCCGCCGTCACTGTCCTGGGCGGCAGCTGAAGCTCGACCGGGGGTACGATGTCGGAAATCGCATCGCAAACGCTCGAGCTGGTCGGCCGCGAGATCAACCACACGCTGGGCGAGGCTCGCGCGGCCATAGAGAGCTACGTTGAGCAGCCCGACAACGTCTCGCTGCTCGAGCGCTGCAAGCAGGAGCTGCATCAGGCCCAGGGAGTCCTGCGCGTCCTCGAGATCTATGGGGCGGCGCTGCTCGCCGAAGAGATGGAGCAGGTCACGGACTACCTGATCGCCACGGTCACCGAGCGCAAGGGACAGGCTGAAAGTCTCGATGCGCTGTTGCGCTCCCTGGTGCAGCTGCCCGGATATCTCGAGCGGGTGCTCTCCGGCGGGCGCGATCTGGCGTTGGTGCTGCTGCCGCTGCTCAATGACCTGAGGGCGGTGCGCGGCAGCGCACTGCTGTCCGAGGGGACGCTGCTGCTGCTGAACCTGAAGTCGGACAAACAGGCTCAACCGCGCGTCTCCAGCTCCGAGGCGCCGCAGCCCACCATCGGCCAGTGGTGCCGGCGGCTGCGCTCGCAGTTCCAGTCGGGCCTGATCGGCTGGATCCGCGGCGAGCGCCTCGCCCAAAATCTTCAGACGCTCGCTTCCGTCGCCGAGACGCTCGAGCATTCGGCGACGCGTCAACCGGTCTTCCAGCTGTGGTGGGTGGTGGGCGCGGTCATCGAGTCGCTGCAGGAAGGCGGACTCGAGGGCGGAGTCTCGGTCAAGCGGCTGCTGGGACTGGCGGATCGGGAGATCCGCCGTCTCTACGAGCTGGGTGAGAGCCGCTACTGCCAGAGCCCTCCGGTCGACCTGCTGAACAACCTGCTCTATTACGTGGGCCGTTCCGAGAGCGCCGGCCCGCGGGTGTCGGCGGTGCGCGCCTCCTTCCGGCTCGCCGAGCTCCTTCCGGTCGACGAGGCCATCGAGCAGGAGCGAGAGAGCCTGTCCGCCCCCAGCGTAAAACTCATGCAGACCGTTGCCGTGGCCATCCGCGAAGATCTCGGCAAGGTCAAGGAAGTCCTCGAGCAGTTCGCGCGCCGCGGCGCGACGAACGGCGAGGAGCTGCGGCCTCAGGTGGAAATGCTGCGCAAGATCGGCGACACACTCGGGGTGTTGGGACTCGGCGAGCAGCGTGCCAGCGTACAGACCCAGACCGAGCGGCTGGAGCGGATTTTGATCGGCGCCGATCCGGCCAGCGAGGGTGTGCTGGTCGAGATCGCAGCGGCGTTGATCGCGGTCGAAGACCGCCTCGATGACAGCCTGGTGGGCATGATCCTGCCCAAGAGCGGTGCCGGGGTCAGCGGTGAGCACGACGATCGCGAGTTCCGCGAGGTGCAGGCCGCGGTGCTGCGCGAGTGCATCCAGAATCTGGCCTGGATCAAGGAGGCGGTCACCCAGAGCCTGGGAGGCTCGCTCGAGACTGCCGCGCTCGACAGCTGGCAGGGGCTCGTGACCGGGTTGAAGGCGGCGTTGCTGATGCTCGGCAAGACACGCGCCGTGGAGCTGGTCGAGGGCATCGCCGCGCAGCTGCGGCGCATCATGCGACCGGGGGCGCCACCGCTGCCGGCGGGTTGGCTCGACCGCCTGGCCGATGCGATCGTCAGCGTCGAGTATTACATGGAGACGCTGCAGGCCGGCCGCAGTGATCCCTGGTACATGCTCGACAACGCCCAGTCCTGCCTGCAGGCGCTCGAGCGGATGCCGCAGCCGATGGCGGTTGCCCCGATCGAACCCTCGGCGTTCGCCAAGACGGTTCTGATGACCCCGGGGGAGACGCTCGCCGCCGCTACCGTCCCGGACGTCGCCCCGGTTGAGTTCAGCCGAGCCTCGCCGGCGGCACTGTCTTCCACCGCCAAGCTGACCGCGCTGGCCGAGAACGCCACCCCTGAGCTGGTCAAGCTGTTCATCGAGGAGGCGCAAGAGGAGCTCGCGAAGATCCAGCGCTATTTCCCCTCGTGGGATCAGAACCCGCTCGACCGCGATGCGCTCGAGATCGTGCGCCGCGCCTTCCACACGCTCAAGGGCAGCGGGCGCATGGTGGGTGCTCGCGAACTCGGCGAGTTGGCGTGGGCCAGTGAAAATCTGCTCAACCGGTTGCTCGACCATACGCTGACGCGCAGCCAGGCCATCGTCGAGACACTGCGTCAGGCCATGGACGCTCTGCCGGCGCTGATCGAGCAGCTGAAGGCCGGGCGTCTCAGCGGCAGCGAAACGGCCGCGATTGCCGCGGCGGCGCATGCGCTGGCCGCGGGACGCGAGGGTCAGCCGCGCAGTGGCGGACAGCAGGACACGACGCTCAGCGTGTCGCTGCGAACCCCGGGGGCTCGGGCCGCAGAGCCGTCCAGGAACGTCCTCGATGCCGCCTCGCCCGTCACGGGGCTGACGTCCTCCGGCCAGACGCAGACGCCCCCTGAACCGTTGTCGGCCGAGCCGGCCGAGGCATCCGCCGCGCTGGCACAGGGCGAGTGGCGTCACGGAGAGCCGCTGGGTGAGCCGCACGGCGACGACCCCACCACCGTGGACGGTGAGGCTGTCTCGCTGTCCGGGGACCTCGGTGCAGTGGCTTTGCCGCAGGCAGTCCCGCCTTCCCCGGCAGCGATGGACGATACTTTGCGCGAGATCTACGCGCGGGAAACCGAGACCCACGTGGCCACGGTGCGCGAGTTCCTCAAACAGGAAGCGCAGGCGGTCGAACCGCACGCGTTGCCGGAAGAAGTGTACCGTGCCTGCCACACCTTGGCGGGCAGCTCCAAGACGGCTCAGGCGCGGCACGGGGTGCGTCTGGCTGAGCCGCTCGATCACTGGATCCGGCGGGCGTTTGTGAGCGGAGTCGGTCTGCGAACGACGGACCTGGCGCTGCTTGCCGAGTGCATGGCGGCCATGGAGTCGGTAGCCGAGCACCTGGAGGAACCGACCGGCTACTTCGCCAGTCACCGGCTGCTGATCGAGCGGTTGATCGATGCCGAGAAGGCCCTCGATGAGCGTATCGCCGCAGCCGCACAGGAGTCTGAACCGAGTGACCTCACACAGCCGGGCATGACTGCGGCGGCCCGGCCGCGCACCCGGGATGGCGAGGCCGGGAAGGCTTGCGATGAGTCTTCGGAGGCTGCGGCGCCGGCTGATGACGTCGCGTCCGGGTCGGTCGCTGCGGATTTCGATCCTGAAGTCGCTGCCGTGTTCACCGAGGAGGCGCTGGAGCTGATCGATGCGTCGGAGCGGGCGCTCACCGAGTGGCGTGCCCAACCGGCAGACAGCGAGCGGGCCTTCGCGCTCAAGCGGGCCCTGCATACGCTCAAGGGCGGGGCCCGCATGGCCGGGATCCTGAACATGGGTGATCTGTCCCACGAGCTCGAGACTCTGGTCGCCCAGACCGAGAACGGTGCGCTGAGCGCGGGTGATGCGGTATTCGACGTCATCCAGGCCAGTCTCGACGAACTGGCGCGAATGCGCGAGACCGTGGCAAACGGCCAGGGTGTGCCGGCGGCGCGGGCGGTGATCGCGCGGATCCGCGACCTGACGCGTCCGCCAGCGGCTGCAGAGAGCACCGCGGTCCGTCCGGGAGCGCTGCAGGAAGTGCCCGAAGCGGCTGCTCCGATGGGCGAGCCGGCCGCGCAATCGCTCGACGCCGCAGCGGCTGAAACGCCTGCGACCGCGGTGAGCGAGATCGATACGGAAAACGTTATCGTGACCGATACCCGCGCCGGGCCGGTGTTGGAATTGGCGGAACCACCGCTGCTCCTGCCGGCGCAGGTTGTGCCGCTCGTCCCGGCGGGAACCGAACGGACTCATGCGCCGCCGGCTGGCCCGATCGAGCCGGAAGCCGTCGCGGCCGCCGCGGAGGACTATCCTGTACTGCGTCCTGCGGCGGTGCGGATGGCCGACACCCGGGAGCCGGAACAGACGAGCGCGATCACTCCGCCGCCCGCCCAGGCGGGACTCGCCGCTCCACAGCCGGTGCCACCGGGACGCGAGCCGGTGGCTGCGGCCGAACGCGCCGAGATGGCCCGCGTCGATGCGGAGCTGCTCGACAAGCTGCTCAACGTGGCGGGCGAGGCGAGTATCGCGCGCTCGCGGCTCGAGCAGCAGGTGAGCTCGATCGATTTCAATCTCGGCGAGCTGTCGCGCACCGTGACGCGCCTGAAGGAGCAGCTGCGCAGCCTCGAGATCGAGACCGAGGCGCAGATCCTCCATCGGCACGACCCGGAAAACGGGCATCGCACCGACTTTGATCCGCTCGAACTCGACCGCTATTCCTCCATTCAACAGTTTTCACGCGCGTTGGCCGAGTCGGCCAATGACGTGGCAAGCCTGCAGCAACTGCTGGAAAATCTGAGCAAGGATGCACAGACGCTCCTGCAACAGCAGGCGCGCACGATGACGGAGCTGCAGAATGGACTGATGCGCACGCGCATGGTGCCGTTCCAGCAGCACATCCAGCGGCTGGCGCGCATCGTGCGCCAGGCGGCCGCCGACACCGGCAAGCGCGCCGAACTCGTGGTGGACGGCGCCTCCGGGGAGCTCGATCGGCAGGTGCTCGAGCGCATGCTGCCGCCATTCGAACACATGCTGCGCAACGCCGTGGTCCACGGCATCGAGGCGCCTGAGGATCGACAGCGTCTCGGCAAGCCGCAGGTAGGCAGAATAGAGCTGAGTCTCAAGCGCGAGGGGGCACAGGTGGTGGTGCGC
>JAJYTX010000129.1 GCA_021792815.1 Pseudomonadota bacterium | reverse complement strand
GTCTCGATCCGCGTGCCGCTGACGCGGTCCACGGACAGGACGATCTGGCCGTCATTGAGCAACAGCGTGTCGCCCGCCGTCACATCCCTCGGCAGGTTCTTGTAGGCGCAGCCGACCGCCTCCGGGGTACCCGCCTTGGCATCGAGTGTGGTATCGAGAGCGAACGCCTGCCCCTCCTTGAGCGTCACCTTGCCGTCGCGGAAGCCCTCGATGCGGATCTTCGGGCCCGCCAGATCGAGCAGCACGCCCACACACCGGTTGGCCCGGTGTGCCGCCTCCCGCACCATGGCGAGGCGGCGCCGTCGGTCCTCGAGCGTGCCGTGCGAAGCGTTGAGCCGCACGACGTCCACTCCCGCATGCATCATGTCGGTCAGAACGACCACATCGTCGGTCGCAGGTCCGACGGTCGCCACGATCTTTGTTCGTCTCAGCATAGCGTCAACCGTTTGCACGCTCCTCGAGCACCGCCACCGCGGGTAGCGTCTTGCCTTCCACGAATTCCAGGAACGCGCCCCCGCCCGTCGAGATGTATGAAATACCGTCCTCGACGCCGTATTTCTCGATCGCCGCCAGCGTATCGCCACCGCCGGCGAGCGAGAAGGCCCCGCTGCGCGCGATGGCACGGGCAATCGCCCGGGTGCCTTCGCCGAACTGCTCGAACTCGAACACTCCGACAGGACCGTTCCACAGGATGGTCCCGGCCTGCTGCAGCATGCCGCTGAGCCGATCCGCGGTGTCCGGACCGATATCGAGGATCATCTCATCGGCGCCGACCTCGTGGATGGACCGTACATCGGCGTGCGCCGTAGCCGCGAATTCCTTGGCCACCACCACATCGGTCGGCAGGGGAATTTCCGCGCCGCGGGCCCGCGCCTGTTCCATGAGCCGGCGGGCCACCTCGATCAGATCGGATTCGCACAGCGATTTGCCGACCGACACGCCGCTCGCCGCCAGGAAAGTGTTGGCGATGCCGCCGCCCACGATCAGCTTGTCGACCTTGGCGAGGAGCGATTCGAGCACCGTGAGCTTGGTCGACACCTTGGAGCCGGCGACGATCGCCACCAGCGGCCGCGCCGGGTTCTGCAGCGCCCGCTCCAGCGCCTCGAGTTCCCCGACCAGCAGCGGGCCCGCGCAGGCCGTCCTCGCGAAGCGCGCCACCCCATGGGTGCTGGCCTCGGCCCGATGGGCCGTGCCGAACGCATCCATCACGAACACATCGCACAGCGCGGCCATCCTGCGCGCGAGCTGCTCGTCGTCCTGCTTCTCACCCTTGTTGAAACGGACGTTCTCGCACAACACCGCCGAGCCCGGCGCGCACTCGAGCGCATCGAGCCAGTCGCGCCTCAGCGGCACCGGCTTGCCGAGCAGCTCCGAAAGCCGCGCGGCCACCGGCTTCAGCGACAATGCCTCGTCGTATCGGCCCTCCTTCGGCCGGCCGAGATGCGACAGGATGAAAACCTGCGCATTCTGATCGAGCGCATAGCGGATGGTCGGCAGCGCGGCGCGGATGCGCGCATCGCTGCTCACCGCGCCGTCCTGCACCGGAACGTTGAGGTCTTCGCGGATCAGGACCCGCTTGCCGCGCAGGTCCGTATCCGTCATGCGCAGGACCTTCATGGCGCCTTCGACCACGCGAGAGTGGTGTCGAGCATGCGGTTGGAAAAGCCCCACTCGTTGTCGTACCACGCGCAGACCTTCACCAGGGTGCCGCCGAGCACCTTGGTGAGCGTCGCGTCGTACACCGAGGAGCGCGGGTCGTGGTTGAAGTCGATCGACACCAGCGGCTCGGTGTTGTAGCCGAGTACGCCGTGCAGCGCACCGGAGGCCGCGGCGCGCACCGCCTCGTTGACCTCCTCGGCGCTCGTCGGGCGGGCGGCGGTAAAGGTCAGATCGACCATCGAGACATTGATGGTCGGCACGCGCACGGCGAAGCCATCGAGCCGGCCCTTCAGTTCCGGCAGCACGAGGCCGACAGCCGCGGCCGCTCCGGTCTTGGTCGGGATCTGCGACTGGGTCGCCGAGCGGGCGCGGCGCAGGTCCGTGTGATAGACGTCGGTGAGCACCTGGTCATTGGTATAGGAGTGCACGGTCGTCATGATGCCGGCGGTGATGCCGACCGCATCGTTCAACACCTTCGCGACCGGCGCCAGGCAGTTGGTCGTGCACGAGGCGTTGGAAATGACCGTGTGCTTGCTCGAGAGCACGTTGTGATTCACCCCATAGACGACGGTCGCGTCGACGTCGGCGCCACCCGGCGCGGAGATGACCACCTTCCTGGCGCCGCCGGCGAGGTGCGCCGAAGCCTTCGCCTTGCTCGTGAACAGCCCCGTACACTCGAGCACGAAGTCGACCCCGAGCCTGCCCCAGGGGAGCTTGGCCGGGTCACGCTCGGCGAGCACACGGATGGGCTGGCCGTTGACCACCAGGGAGTCCCCCTCGACCTTGACTTCACCCGGAAAGCGACCGTGGACGGTGTCGTGGCGGGTGAGGTGCGCATTGGTCTTGGCGTCGCCCAGATCGTTGATCGCGACGATCTCGAGTTCGCCGGCGCGCTGACCCTCGAACAGGGCGCGCAGCACGTTGCGGCCGATGCGGCCGTAGCCGTTGATACCCACTTTGATTGCCATGAGCCGTATCCCCTTGACCTGTGATCAGATTGCCGCGTCGAGCAGCTGCGCGACCTCGCGCTGGATGCGCTCGGCGGTGAACCCGAAATGAACAAACAGTTCCGGGCCCTTGCCCGAAGCGCCGAACTCATCGAGACCGAGCACGCGTCCGTCGCTGCCGACGTATCGCCACCACGATAGCGTAGCGCCCGCTTCGACTGCCACTCTGCGGCGCACCGCGCGCGGCAGCACGCTCTCACGGTACGCCGCGTCCTGCTCGTCAAACACGTCGGTTGAGGGCATCGAGACCAGCCGCACACGCCGCCCGGCCGCGTTCAGGGCGCGGACCGCATCGGCCGCGATGCCCACCTCGGAGCCGCTGGCGATGACCAGACACTCCGGCGCGCCGGCGCAGTCGATGAGCACGTAGCCGCCGCGCGCCGCGGCGCTCTGCTGCTCGGCGCTGCGCTCGTGCTGCGCCAGCGCCTGGCGGGTCAGCACCAGAGCATCCGGCCCCTCGTGCTCGAGAGCCGCCTGCCATGCGACCGCGGTCTCGAACGCATCGCACGGGCGCCACAGGTGCAGATGCGGCATGGCGCGCAGGCTGGTCAGATGCTCGACCGGCTGATGCGTCGGGCCGTCCTCGCCGAGTCCTATCGAGTCGTGCGTGTAGACGAGCGTCACGGCGGTGCGCATCAGGGCCGCGAGTCGTACCGCGTTGCGCGCATAGTCGGAAAACACCAGGAACGTTCCGCCGTAGGGCAGGAAGCCGCCGTGCGCGGCAAGGCCGTTGAGCATCGCGGTCATGGCGAACTCGCGCACGCCATAGTGCAGGTAATTGCCGCCGTCGGGACCGACGGGGCGCGCGCCCTTGAACTGGGTGTTGTTCGAAGGAGTCAGGTCCGCCGAGCCGCCGAACAGCTCCGGCACCGCCGGCCCGAGGATGTCGAGCACCCCCTGCGAGGACTGGCGCGTCGCCTGCGGGTTCTTCTGCCCGAGGGCGCTCGCGCGCACCTGCGCCATCAGCTCCGGCCAGCGCGCCGGGCGCTCTCCGTCGATGCGCCGCTCGAGCTCCGCGGCCAGCTCCGGATGGGCCTTGCGGTAGCGCTCGAGCAGCGCCCGCCAGGACTGCTCGGCCGCCGCGCCCCGCGCCCGATGATCCCACTGCGCGCGCAGCTCCTCGGGAATGACGAACGGCTCGTACGGCCAGCCGATGGCCTTGCGGGTCGCCGCGACTTCCTCGACCCCGAGCGCCTCGCCGTGCGCGTGCTGCGTGCCCTGCTTGTGGGGCGCGCCCCAGCCGATGATGGTCTTGCAGCAGATCAGCGTCGGGCGGGCCGTCTCGGCGCGCGCGGCGCGAATCGCCGCCGCTACCGCCTCGCCATCCATGCCATCGACGTCCCGCAGCACGTGCCACCCATAAGCCTCGAAACGCTTTGGCGTGTCGTCGCGGAACCAGCCCTTGACCGGCCCGTCGATGGAAATGCCATTGTCGTCGTAGAACACGATCAGCTTGCCGAGCCCGAGCGTGCCGGCGAACGAGCAGGCCTCGTGCGAGATGCCCTCCATCAGGCAGCCGTCGCCGCAAAACACGTAGGTGTAATGGTCGATGACCGCCAGACCGGGGCGGTTGAAGGTCTCGGCCAGCAGCCGCTCCCCGAGCGCCATGCCGACCGCGGTGGCGAGGCCCTGCCCGAGCGGTCCGGTGGTCGTCTCGATGCCGAGCGCCGGCTCGCGCTCGGGGTGACCCGGGGTGCGGCTGCCGAGCTGGCGGAAACGCTTGAGATCCTCGATGCCGAGCGGATAGCCGGTCAGGTGCAGCACGGAATAGAGGAGCATCGAGCCGTGGCCGTTCGAGAGGACGAAGCGGTCCCGGTCGAACCAGTGCGGGTTGGCCGGGTTGTGCTTGAGAAAGTCCCCCCAGAGCGTCTGGGCAATGTCCGCCATCCCCAGCGGCATCCCAGGATGCCCGGAATTCGCCTTCTGCACCGCGTCCATCGACAGCGCCCGCAGACAATTCGCCAGCTCTCGCCGTGTGCTCATCGCCATTGACCTTTCAGCAAACAGTCCTGACTGGACATCGTTCCGGCCCGCGCCACCTGATTCCCCGTCCCTGCCGCGAGGCGCACCCGGACAGACGCGCGCCCGCCGGATCGCGGCCAGGCCGCTCGCCCCGATCGCCCGTGGCCGTATGCGGCGCGCCCGCCCGACCCGGCGTGTGCCGCGGTGCCAAAGCGCTCCGGGCCATCCGCTCGCCGCTCACCCACACCATCCGTGCGCAGGCGCAACCCCTTCGCCGTGCGACGCAGGAGGGAAAGGGGGCGCATTGTCCCTTAGTGGCGCTCAATGCTCAATCGCCGTTTTCCCCGCCGGCCCCGGGCTGGACGCGCGCGCGGGGCACCTCGTTGCCGCGTTCCAGGTTTGACATTGTCTCGAAAAGGCGCCGCAAGACGCGGCTTCGCGCCGCCGTTCTCAAACATCCGGCGCGCGGCGCGATCCAGTTCACCGCGGCGCACGACAGCTCTGCTAACCTGCGCGACGTGAGCACTGTGCGGCTGACGCAATTCACAGATCTGCATCTGTACGGCGACGCGAACGGCCGGCTGCGCGGCGTGACCACGCTCGCCACGCTCTCGGCGGCGCTCGAGCACGCCCGCCGGGGCGTGTGGCCGCCCGATGCGGTGCTCGTCACGGGTGATCTGGTGCAGGATGACCCCGCGGGCTATGCGCATTTCCGGCGGTTGTTCGGACCGCTGGGCCTGCCGGTGCTCTGCCTGCCCGGCAATCACGACCAGCCCGAGGCGATGCGCCGGGAATTGTCCTGCCCGCCCTTCGTGACCGCCAGCCACGTCGATCTGTCTCTTTGGCGGATCGTGCTGCTCGACAGTGTCATGCCCGGGAGCGCGGGCGGCGTACTGAGCGAGACGAGTCTGGCGATGTTGGACGGGCTGCTGGCCGATGCCGGCCACCGGCACGCGCTCATCTGCCTGCATCACCACCCGGTGCCCTTGTCGAGTCTCTGGCTGGATCAGGTCGGTCTGTCGAACGCAGAGAGATTTTTCGCGGTCATCGACAGCCATCCCAACGTGCGCGGCGTTGTCTGGGGTCACGTGCACCAGAGCTTCGATGCGTTGCGCAACGGGGTGCGTCTGCTGGCGACTCCCTCGACCTGCGCACAGTTCCGTCCGTACGCCGAGCAGTTCGAGCTCGACCCGCGACCAGCCGCGTACCGGACCCTGGAGCTGCATCCGGACGGCGCCATCGTGACCGACCTGGTGTGGGTGAACGAGATCGCACCGCACGGCTCGATGAGCGCCGCCTGATCCGCCAGTGCGCGACTCAGGCGGCGTCTCCAGCGGACCGCCGCGTGGGCGCGCGCGGCGGCAGAGAACACCAGGCGTCGAATACCTCCGCAACCGGTATCTGGTCGGCGCGCGTGAACTGTGGAGGACCTCCGACGCCGATCACCGCCGAACCGCACGGACTGCGCGGCAGCACCAGCGACTGCGGATTGGCTCCCATGATCACCACCACCGGCAGACCGAGCGCCGCGGCGGCGTGCGCCATACCGGTGTCCATCGAGATCATGCTCTCGGCCGCCTGCATCAGCGCGAAGCTCTCGCGCAGACCGAGTCCGGCGATCTGCACGCCATCGAGTCCGAGCGCCGCGTGCAGCTCGCGCAGCAGCGGCAGCTCGCTCACCGCGCCGCGCAGCACCAGCAGCGCGCCGGGCTGGCGCGCACGCAGCGCGTGCAGTAGCTCTCGCCAGCGCGCCACCGGCCACGAGCGGTCATTGTCCGCTTCCCAACGCTTGCGGCTGCGCGCGCTCAGGGTCCGCCCCGTGCCCGGCTGGATGAGCACGAGCGGCCGGCCCTGCCAGCCGCGCTCGCGCAGCAGCGCCGCGCACTGCGCGCGCTCGGGCGCGAGCGTCACGAGCCGCGGTGCGGCCGCTCCCGGCAGCGGATAATGCCCGGCGCTCAAGGCTGCGGGCGTACGCTCCGCCAGCCGCAGCAGCAGATCGACGTAGTGCTCACCCGGGCGGGAGCCGCCTTCGAGTAACACGCACCGTGCCGGGTCGATGCGGCTCGCCGCCAGCAGCCAACGGATGCGCCGGACCTGACGGGGCATCGCCTCGGCGACGTACACCGGTCCCGGCGCCGCGTGCCACAACGCGCGCACCACGCTCATCCAGGCCGGCGTCAGCGCAAACGGCAGGTGCCGCGGCAGGCCCCAGCAGCGGCTCACGTCCGGGTGTGCCCGGTACACATCGCAGTTCCAGGAACCCGCGCCGACCACCAGGCACGGTCGGCCGTAGCGCCGGTGGAGCAGATTCAGCGCCGCAGTGAGCATGATCATGTCCCCGACGCGGCCGAAGAGGATCACGCTCGGCGTCAGCGCCGGCGACGGTGTATTCACGCCCCCTCCCTAGCCTCGATCCTCGCCGCACCCGCGTCGATCCGGGTCGCCGGCGGGCGGCAGCGAACGCCACCGCTCGATCACTTGCGCCGCGGAAATCTGGCTCACGTGGGGCGACTCGAGCGGCAGAACCGGAGACTGCCCGCCGCTGCGCG
>JAJYTX010000128.1 GCA_021792815.1 Pseudomonadota bacterium | reverse complement strand
TCGGCGGCCGAGAGCCGATGCGCGGCCTCCTTCTGCCAGGCGGTCAGCTGCTGCACATCGAAATGCGAGGGCGCGCGCCCCAGATGCGCCGCATCGAATGCCCGGGCCATGGCGGGCGCATCGAGCAGCGCGTGCTCGGCGCTCGAATGCCCCAGGCGGAAGAGGTAATTGGTCAGTGCCTCGGGACGGTAGCCGCGTTCGCGGAACTCGCGCACGCTGGTCGCACCGTGCCGTTTGGACAGCGGTGAGCCATCGGAGCCCACGATGAGCGATACGTGCCCGTAGCGGGGCGCCGGCAGGCCCAGGGCCTCGAGCACCAGCAACTGCCGCGGCGTGTTCGCCAGGTGGTCCTCTCCGCGCAGCACCTGCGTCACGCCCATGCAGGCATCGTCCACGGCATTGCAGAAGAAAAACGCCGCCGAGCCGTCGGCCCGCCGGATGACGAAATCTCCGATGTCATCGGAGAGGAAGCTCTGCGGACCGTGCACCAGGTCCACGAACTCGATGCGCCTGCCGCGCGGTACGCGAAAGCGCGTGGTGCCGCTCAAGCCCTGCGAGCGCTGGTGCGCGCGCTGCTCGGGCGTGAGCTCCCGGCACGTGCCGGCATAGCGGGGCGGCCGGCCCGAGGCGAGCTGGGCGCGCCGGGAGGCTTCGAGCTCGAGCGCCGTGCAGAAGCAGGGGTAGACTGTCCCCTGGCGTTCCAGGGTCTCGAAAAACCGCTCGTACAGCCCCCCACGGCGCGACTGATGATAGGGTCCGTGCTCGTCCTCGCGGCCGGGGCCGGCATCCCACTCGAGCCCCAGCCAGCGCAGGTCCTCGATCAGCGCCTCGGTGTGCTGCGCGTGGCTGCGATCGGCGTCGGTATCCTCGATGCGCAGCAGAAAGCGCCCGCTCCCGCGGCGCGCCAGCAGGAAATTGAACAGCGCCGTGCGCGCATTGCCGAGATGCAGCTCCCCGGTGGGACTGGGCGCGAAGCGCGTGGTCGGGCCGCGAGCGAACGTCTCGCCGGTTGTGCTGTCCATTCCGGTCATAGACCGCCATAGTACGAAAATCTCGAACGGCGGACTCGGGCTCATAGAATGGCCGTACCGGGGAGCCGGCATACCCAGCCTTCCCTCACGGTTCGGAGGACAGATGGACAAGTGGTACAGGACTCGGATACGGCTCGTAACGGCGCTCACGCTGGCGCTCGTCGTTCCGCCGGCGTTCGGGGCGTCCGCAGCGCCGGCGCAGAGCGCGCCGCCCAACCCCGAAGTGCGCGTCACCACCAATATGGGCTCGTTCGTGATCGAGCTCAGGCCGGATCGTGCGCCGCTCACCGTGGCGAATTTCCTGCATTACGTCAAGTCCGGCTTCTACACCAACACCCTGTTCCACCGGGTGATCACCAACTTCATCATCCAGGGCGGCGGCCACGAGGCAAGCCCACCGTACGCGTTGAAGCCCACCGCCCCGCCCGTGGTCAACGAATCCGGCAACGGACTGCAGAACAAACGCGGCACGGTCGGACTGGCGCGCGCGGTCGGACCGGATACCGGCAATGCGCAGTTCTACGTCAACCTGATCGACAACCCGGAGCTCGATCCCCTGCCGACCCGCTGGGGCTATGCGGTCTTCGGCAAAGTGATCGAAGGAATGAACGTCGTCGATCGCATCGGTTCGGTGCCCACTGGAGCATTCGGGCCCTTCAAAGCGAACGCGCCGTTGACACCGGTCGTGATCCAGAGCATCCAGCTCATCGGCCCGAGCGGATCCCCTACGCCGCAGAATGCCCCCTCCGTCGCTCCCGGGACGGGGGCGACCGGTGCCGCGCCTGCCGGCTCACCGCCGCCTGCGAGCACCTCTGCCCCTGCGAGCACCTCTGCCCCTGCGAGCACCTCCGCCCCTGCGAGCACCTCCGCCCCTGCGAGCACCTCCGCCCCTGCGAGCACCTCCGCCCCTGCGAGCCCCTCAGCTGCGGCTCATCCCGCGGCCGGAGGCACGAATTCCCCGCCATGACCGGGCCGGCCGCGGCGGGACCCGGTCGATCGCCGCCGGCGCGACCGACTCTCTTCGTCTCGGACGTGCACCTCGACGCCGGGGCGCCGGACAGTGAGCGGCACTTTCTGCAGTTCCTGCGCACCGAGGCGGCGGCCGCCGGCACGCTGTACATCCTCGGCGACCTGTTCGAGACGTGGGTGGGCGATGATGCCGGGGACAGCGAGCCGGTGCTTGCAGGGCTCGCCGGACTGACCGGCGCGGGCGTCGCCTGTTTCCTGCTGCACGGCAACCGGGACTTTCTCATCGGCCCGCGATTCTGCGAAAGGACAGGCTGCCGTCTGCTGCCCGATCCGGTGATCGTGGATCTCGGCGGCGAGCGGGTCCTGCTGACGCACGGGGATGCGTTGTGCACCGGCGATCATCCCTACCAGGAGCTGCGCACCGTCGTGCGCCAGCAGACTTGGCAGAGGCGCTTCCTGCGGCTGCCGCTCGCCGCGCGCCGGCTGCTCGCCAGCGAAGCCCGCGCCGGCAGCCGCGAGCATACCGCGCGCACCGTTCCCACCATCATGGATGTCGACGGCGGCGCCGTGGAACAGGCCGTGCGGGCGACGCGCGCGCGGCGGATCATCCATGGCCACACCCATCGGCCCGCCGTGCACCCCTCGCTGATCGACGGGCGCGCGGTCGAGCGCATCGTGCTCGGCGCCTGGTACGAGCAGGGCAGCTGCCTGCGGTACCAGGACGGACGCTACGAGCTGCGAGCCCTTCCTCGCCCGGCGTGACGCCGCCGGCGGGCCCGGCGGGCGTCACGGCCGGCTGGATCAGCGCCCCGGGGGTCCGGCGAACGGCGCGCCCGGACCCATGCCCGGGTGATGCATGAAGGGCATCCGGCCCGGCATCAGCAGCTTGAATTTTCTCAACTGCTCGGGACTGAGCACCGAGGACAGCTTCGACAGCGTCTGCCTGCGCACCGCTTCGTGGCTGGCCCGCATCTGCCGCATCGCCTGCCGCATGCCGCGGCGCGCCTCGAGGCGCTCTGCGGCGAGGATCGTCCTCACCTGCGCCTGTTGAGCCGGGCTCAGGCCGAGCAGCACCGTCAGTCGCTCCATCCGCCGCTGCTCCATGTGCCGCATCATCATCCGCCAATGCACCGCACAGGCCGGCGGCGCGGCCGGCGGCGCATTGGCGAACGCCGCGCCCGTCACACCCAACATCGCCAACAAGACCAGACAGCGTCTCATGATCAATCTCCTGTCGCTTGAAACACCAGCCACGATAGTGTACCGGCGCGGGCGCGCGCCGAAAGTAAGCAATGCTTGCCATGGCGCCTCGCTGGCTGAACGGCGGTTGAACGTCCCCAAAAGCATCCCGCAGCGGGCCGTCTACCGATGCCGCGGCAGACTGAGTTCGGCCTCGAGGCCGCCCTGCGGCCGGTTGCGCAGCAGCACGGTCCCGCCGTGCGCCTGGGCCACGTCGCGGGCGATGCCCAGACCGAGGCCCGTGCCGCCGGTCGTGCGGTTGCGCGAGGATTCCACCCGGTAGAACGGCTCGAAGACACGTTCCAACTCCTCGGGCGCGATGCCCGGCCCGTCGTCGCGCACGCAGATGCGCAGCACCTCGCCGTCCTGGATGCTGATCTCGGCGCGCTTGCCGAATTTCACGGCATTGGAGATGAGGTTGGTCAGGCAGCGTTTGAGCGCCTGGGGCCGGCCGAGGTACGGCGCCAGCGCCCGGCCCGACACGCTGACCGCGGCGCCCGTTTCGACGAACCCCTCGCGCAGCGACTCGAGCAGGGCATTGACATCGACCGGCTCGCGCGCGCCCTGCTCATCGAGGCCTCGAAACAGCGCCAGCGCGCCGTGCACCATGCTCTGCATCTCGTCGAGCTCCTTCTCGAAGCGCGCGCGCAGCGCCGGATCCTCGAGCAGCGTCTCGACCTGCAGCCGCAGCCGCGTCAGCGGTGTCTTGAGGTCGTGTGACATGGCGGCGAGCACCCGGGTGCGGCTGTCGAGATAGCGATGCAGGCGGTCCTGCATCGTGTTGAATGCTCGCGCCGCGTGGCGCAGCTCGCGCGCGCCTTCCTCGCGCAGCGGCGGCGCCCGGCCGCCCTGCCCGATGGCTTCCGCGGCCCGGGCGAGCCGCGACAGCGGCCGGGTGATGCCGCGCGTTGCAACATACAACGCCACGACCAGCACCACCACCAGCAGCAGCAGGTTGAGCAGCAGGCGGCGCGGCAGCGGCATCTGCGGCAGCAGCCGGGCGACGCGGAACAGCAGCGCCGCGTGATCCGGCGTGCGCACCCGCACATCGAAAAAGCCCGCCGCGAGGGTCCGCGCGCCGAAGAACGGCCCCGGAATCCCGATCACACTGCCGGCGGGCGCGCTCGCCGCGCCCACCGTCACCCGGTAGCCGCTGCCGAGATCGGCCCGCAGATGCTGCGCGAGCAGCCGGTCCTCATGGGTACGGAACGGCAACCGCACCATGAGCCCCGGAGGGAGCCTGCCCCAACCGAAGCGCGGGCCCGGGGGAAACCAGCCGCGATGCGCCGCGGGCCGGACCGGGTGGACGGGCGGGCGCAGCGCGCACGGTCCGGCCGCCGCGCAGGCGATCGCCAGCATCCCGCGCAGAGGCAGCGGCATCGGCCCGGAGTCCCCCGGCCCACGCGGACCGGCCTGCTGCAACCTCGCCAGCAGCTCGGCGCGCCGCGCCGCCGGCAACCGCTCGAGCAGCCGCGTGATCGCGGTGATGCGCCGCGCCCACATGCCGGTGGTGGCTGCGACGACCAGGCGCTCGCCATTGCGGGTCACCAGGTACAGGCCGACCGCTTCGGCGAGCAGCACGCCGAGCACGGTGGCGGCGATCAGCCGGCCGAACAGCGATCGAGGCCAGAGGGTCGGGCGCACCGGGGCTCCTGCGCCGCTCAGCGGGTTTCCACGGGGACGCCGATGACGTATCCCTCGCCGTAGACGGTCTTGATGATGCGGGGCGAGCGGGCCTCATCGCCCAGGATCTGGCGCAGCCGGCTCACCCGCACATCGATGCTGCGGTCGAATGGATCGGCCTCGCGGCCCCGTAGCAGCTCCGCCAGCTGCGTGCGCGTCACCACGCGGTTTCCCGCGGACAACAGCACCGCGAGCAGGCGGTACTCCGCGCCGCTCAACGGCACCTCGCCCACGGCTCCCGTGAGTGTCCTGCGCGTGGTGTCGAGCTGCCAGCCGCCGAAGGAGAACGCGCGCACGGTCTGCGGGTTGGGGTCTCGCGGGGCGTGCGCCGCGCGACGCAGCACCGCACGGATACGCCCGAGCAGCTCGCGCGGATTGAAGGGCTTGGGCAGGTAGTCATCCGCGCCGAGCTCGAGTCCCACGATACGGTCGACGTCCTCGCCACGGGCGGTGAGCATGATCAGCGGCACCTGGGAGTGGGTGCGCAGCCGGCGGCACACCGACAGACCGTCCTCTTCGGGCAGCATCAGGTCGAGCACGATCAGATCGACGTGGCTGCGCTCCATCACCCGGCGCATCTCACGGGCATCCGCCACGGCCGTGGTGCGAAACCCCTGCCTGTCCAGATACTGACTCAACAGCGTGCGGATTTCGCGGTCGTCGTCGACGATCAACAGGTGGGATCGGTCCGCCATTGCCTTGCCTCTCGGGCGAACGATACCGGAGCGTGCGGCCAGCGCGCCAGCGCGGCGCGCGCGGCGCGCGCGCGCCCTGGCGACCGTGCCCGGCCCCACGGCCGCTCAGCGCGCCGGATGAGTCTCCCGGGACGCTCCCCGGGCCGGCAGTTTCAGGCCGATCGCCAGGTCCGCGACATTGGTGCCCGTCGGACCGGTGCACAGCAGCGCGCCGACGGCCTGCAGCGCGGCACCGGAATCGGCGCGGCGCAGGCACTCCTCGGGATCGAGCCCGAGCAGCGCGATCTGCCCGCAGGTGTCGGCATCGACCACGGCGCCGGCATCGTCGGTTGCGCCGTCGGTGCCATCCGTGCCGGCCGCAAGCAGCATCAGCTCGGGATACCCGGCGATCATCCGTGCGGCCGCGAGCGCCAGATGTTGGTTGCGCCCGCCGCGGCCGGGATGCTCCGGCAGACGCACGGTCGACTCCCCTCCCCAGACCCGCACCTGCACCTGTCCGAGCGCCAGCTCATGGGTGAACTGCACCGCGAGCCGCGAGGCGTCGCCGGCAAAACGCCGCGCCGCGCGTTGGGCGGCGAGCTGCCGCGCGCTCGCGGCCGTCACGACCGCATCGATCGCCATGTCGAGCGAGGCGATCACCTGACGCTGCACGCGGTCTCCGCCGGGCGCCGGCGCCAGTATCCCGGAACCGATCACCGCCGGATCGTCGTCCGGCACATCCGAGATGAGCAGCGCCTGCGCCGGCCGGCCCCCGAGACGGACGGCGAGCCGCCCGCCCTTGATCTGCGACAGGCCCGCGCGGCGGCGGTTGAGCGCCGCGACGTCCAGATCCGAGGCGAGCCCCTCCCGCGAGACGCGCACGAGCTCCTCGAGCGTGACGCCCGCCTGGGGGACTTCCACCAGCGCCGAGGCGCCGCCGGAGATCAGGAACAACGGGGTGACCCCGGGCGGCAGCCCCTCCAGCCAGCGCAGCAGCCGCTGCCCGGCGCGCAGCGAGCGCTCATCCGGCAGAGGATGGCCGCCCTCGTGGATCTCCACCCCCGGCAGCTCGCGCAGCTCCGGCGCCACGTGCCCGCGCCGCGTCACCAGCAGCAGCGCTTCGAGTCCCTCCCCCAGGACATCGCGCGCCCCGAGGGCCATGGCCGAGGCCGCCTTGCCGATCGCCGCCGCCCACACCCGGCCCTCGGGCCGCCCCGCCGGGCGGCTCAGCGCCTCGTGCACACAGCGCCGCCCCCCGACCCGGGCAAGCCCCGCGCGATACAGATCGATCAGCAGTTCCCGCCGCTCCTCGGGATGGCTCATGCGTGGATGAGCTTGAGCGGCCCGCGGCCCTCGCGGCCGAGCTGCTTCGCCTCGTCCGAGCGCTCGAGCTGCAGCCGCTCCAGGTATTGCGGCGTGACATCGCCCGTGACGTACTCCCCGGAGAAACACGAGGTATCGAACTCCTCGACGCTCGAGTCTTCGTGCCGGCACGCGGCGATGAGATCCTCCAGGTCCTGATAGACGAGCCAGTCGGCACCGATCAGCCGCGCCACCTCGTCCACCTCGCGGCCGCTCGCGACCAGCTCGCGCACCGCGGGCATGTCGA
>JAJYTX010000127.1 GCA_021792815.1 Pseudomonadota bacterium | reverse complement strand
TGGTGATCTACTTCGACAAGGACACGCAGCGCGACCTGTTCGCGCGCATCGGCGAGCTGCAGCGGCCCGGGGACCTGCTGTTTCTCGGCCACTCCGAAAACCTGTTCAAGGTCTGCGACCGCTATGGGCTCATTGGAAAAACGATCTACCGGCGGCTCTGAGACCGCGGGCCGCGAACGGCCGGCGAATATCCCGGCCGGCCGCGCGCCGCCCGGGCCGGAGCCATTGCCGGGTTTCGCGCACTTCCAACGATACTGGGACCGGGAGAATGCCTGCTGGGCGGTCAAGATCCTGCCCGGTGAGTATTACGTCACCTGCGGCGATGAGGCGATCAGCACCGTGCTCGGCTCGTGCGTCTCGGCCTGCGTGCGCGACCCAGCGCGCGGGGTGGGCGGCATGAATCATTTCATGCTGCCCGAGGATGCCGCGGTCGCGCCCAACGACTGGCTGGATCCGGGCGTCGGACTCGCTACCCGTTATGGCTCGTACGCGATGGAAAGCCTGATCAACGACCTGCTGAAACTCGGCGCCACGCGTGAACGGCTCGAGATCAAGCTGTTTGGCGGCGGCCGGATCCTCGCGGCCATGACCGACGTCGGCGGCCGCAACATCCGCTTCATCCGCAACTACATGGCGCTCGAGCACTACCGGGTGGCGGCCGAGGACCTCGGCGGCACCAGTCCGCGCCGGGTGATTTATTTCCCGGCGAGCGGCCGGGTGCGATTGCGCAAGCTCCGTCCCGTCGAGAACCGCATCATCAGCCGTCACGAGCAGCTGTACATGGAGAGCCTCGGCAAGCAGGCGGCCGGAGGCGAAGTGGAGCTGTTCGAATGAGCGTCCCCGGCCGCGATCCAAGCCACAACCTCGCACCCGGCGCAGGCCGGCGGCGGATCGGGGTGCTGGTCGTCGATGACTCGGCGCTGGTGCGCAGCCTGCTCAGCGAAATGCTCGCCTCGGCGCCCGATATCGAGGTGGTGGGCGTCGCAGCCGATGCCCATGCCGCCCGCGACAAGATCAAGCGCCTCAACCCCGACGTGCTGACGCTCGATGTGGAGATGCCGAGAATGGACGGCATCACCTTTCTGCGCAATCTGATGCGGCTGCGGCCGATGCCGGTGGTCATGGTCTCCTCGCTCACCGAGCGCGGTGCGGACGTGACGCTCGACGCGCTGGCGCTCGGTGCGGTCGACTACCTGCCGAAGCCGAAGATCGACCTGGCGGCGACGCTGCAGGACTACCGCGACGAGCTCGTCGAGAAGATCCGCACCGCGGCGCGCGCCAGTGTCCGGGCGCTCGATCCGCAGCGCATCGCCCCGGCGCCCGGCCCGGTCCACAGCGCCGACGCGGTGCTGCCGAAAGCCGCCGCGGCGAAGCCGCTGCGCACCACGGACCGGATCATCGCGATCGGCGCCTCGACCGGCGGCACCGAAGCGATCAAGGAGGTGCTGACCCGATTGCCGCCCGACTGCCCCGGCATCGTCATCGCGCAACACATTCCCAAGGCGTTCAGCGGGCCGTTCGCCAGGCGGATGAATGACTGCTGTGCCGTCTCGGTCTGCGAGGCGCAGGACGGCCAGCAGGTTCTCGCCGGCCACGCCTATATCGCCCCTGGCGACCGCCACCTGCTGCTGGTGCGTGACGGCGCGCGCTACGTGTGCGGCCTCGACGATGGTCTGCCGGTCAACCGACACAAGCCTTCGGTCGATGTGTTGTTCCGTTCCGTGGCGCAGAGCGCCGGCCGCAACGCCATCGGCGCGCTGCTCACCGGCATGGGCAAGGATGGCGCGCGGGGTCTGAGGGAAATGCTCGACAGCGGCAGCCGCACCATCGCCCAGGACGAGGCGACGAGCGTGGTGTGGGGCATGCCCGGGGAGGCTGTGGCGCTCGGCGCGGCGCAGCACGTAGTGCCTCTGGAGGCTGTCGCCGCACGGATACGCCAGCTCGCCGAAGCCATGGACATCACCCGCGAGCCGCGTACCGCCGCCACCCGGAACACCTGAACCGTGAGCCGCGTACTGGCGGAGAGCGGCAGCGAAGCCGAACATCGGCCCTGCCGAGCAAGCCGGTCACAGCCGGCACGGATGAGGACAGACACACAGATGAGGCCCGACGCTTGAACAGTCCCGCGCGAGAAGTCGCCGCTGCGGCGAGCCATCCCGAGGCCTTCGCTTTCGTGCAGGCCCTGGCCGCCGAGCTGTCCGAGGGCAAGGTGGAGCTGCCGAGCTTCCCGGACATCGCGCAACGGGTCCGCCAGGTGCTCTCCGACGACGAGGTCGCGCCGGAGAAGGTCGTGCGCGTGGTGGGCTCCGAGCCGATGCTGGCGGCACGGCTGCTGCAGATCGCGAATTCCGCGGCAATCAACTTCAGCGGCCGCGCGATCACCGATCTGCGCACCGCCATCGCCCGGCTTGGATTCAACATGGTGCGCTCCGCGGCCATCGCCTTCGCGATGTCGCAGCTGAAGAAATCCGCCGAGCTGCACGGCCTGGAGAAGCAGCTGGAGAGCTTCTGGCAACGCAGCGCCGCGGTCGCCGCCATGTCCTACGTGGTGGCGAGGCGTCTGACCCACGTCAACCCCGATACCGCCATGCTCGCGGGCCTGCTGCACGCCATCGGCAAACTCTACATCCTGACGCGTGCCGGGCGATTCCCGCAGCTGGTGGCCGATGAGGCCGTCTATCACGCGATCGAGCGCGACTGGCACGCCTCGATCGCCAAGGCACTGCTCGAGAACTGGGAGCTGGCCGAGGAAATCGTCCAGGCAGTGAGCGAATACGAGGACCTCGGCCGCAGGCGCGCCGCCGCCCCCGATCTCACCGACGTGCTCACGGTCAGCTACCTGCTGAGCGCCTTCAAGGACCATCCCGAGACGCTGGAGCTCAACATGCAGAATGTGGCGGCCTGCCAGCGCATGAAGCTCGACACGGCGGGCTACCGCCGGCTGATCGAGGAGTCGGAACAGGAAATCGACGCCCTGCGCGAAGCGCTCGGCGTCTGATCCGGACCCGCAACCGCAGCCCGCCCATGCAACCCCAGCTGGTCGATTCTACAGGAAGCTTCTGCGCCGCCGCCGCCGGGCGCGACGTCGCGTTCACCTTCGTGCAGGCGCTCGCCGCCGAACTGTCGGTCGGCAAGGTGGAGCTGCCGGGTTTTCCGCACATCGTCATGCGGATTCAGCGCGTGCTCAGCGACGAGCACGCCGACACCGCCCGCATCGTGCGCATCATCGGCGGCGAGCCGGTGCTCGCGATGCAGCTGGTGCGCATGGCGAACTCCGCGGCGCTCAATCCCGGGGGCATGCCGGTCACGGATCTGCGCGCGGCGATCACCCGCGTCGGCATCGACACGGTGCGGACCGCGACCATCGCCTGCGCGATGCGCCAGCTGCGCGAGGCGCCGGCGTTGCGCGGGCTCGAGGCGCAGCTCGGCGTGCTCTGGCGCCGCTGTGTGCTGGTGGCCAGCCTGAGCTTCGTCATCGCCCGTCGGCTGACCGGCGTCATCGCCGATACGGCGCTGCTCGCCGGCCTGCTGCAGGGGGTGGGCCGGCTGTACATCCTGACTCGTGCCAGCCGTCACCGTGCGCTGTTTCACGACGCGTCGGCCTACACGGCCATCGAACGCGCCTGGCACCTGAGCATCGCCGCGGCCCTGCTCGAGAACTGGGGCATCGCCGAGGAGATCATCCAGGCCGTGCAGGAGTCCGAAAGCTACGAACGCGGGCCGCGCGGCGCGGTCGGGCTCGCCGATGTGCTGCTCGCCGCGACGCTGCTGGCGGAAATCGGCGACCCGGAAGTCCTCTCCGAGTGTGTAACGGAAGCCAAAGCCCTGCAGCGCCTGGGGCTCGATGTTCCGGCGTGCCAGGCGCTGATCGAGGAGTCGACCCAGGAAATCGCCGCCCTGCGGGACGCCTTGGGGTAAGCGCGGCCTGAGGACGCCCGTGTCGTCAGGCCATGATGGAAACACGCCCGACAGCGCAGTGCGGCGCAAACGCGCCGGGACAGTCGCTCGTCGTGGTGGAATCCGTGACGGCGTTCTCTCACGCGGCCCGATGTCTGCTTGACAATATACGGCGTGAACGCCGTTCCGTCTGCCATGCCGCCCCCGTCGCAAACGGCGATCGCCGTGGTCGGAGGCGGCCCGTCCGGCCCGGGAGATTCGCCCGCGGCCTGGCACGGCGCGCACCATTTCCCCGACGCGCAACAGCTGCTGGCGGCGACGTTCGCCCCGGAGGCGATCGTGCTGATGCCGGCCGACGAGTCTCAGGCCGCCGACTGGCTGCGTTCCCTGCGGCACGATGCGCGCCTGGGCCTGAAACCGATGCTGCTCGACCGCCCGCTCGGCGCCCTCGCCGCTGAACTCAGTGACGGGATCGCGACCGACCTCGCCGCCGCCGCCCGTCGCGCCCGCGACATGGCGCAGCGGGGCGCAACCGCCGCGCAACCGGGCGCCGCGACCAGCGACGAGCGGCTGCTGACCTTCCTCTACCTGCGCCCCGAGCACATTCTCACTCCCGTGATCGACTGGCGCGAGGCGCGCATCTGCCACTACCCGCTCGCCGACGCGTGTTGCCCGCCCGGCACGGACGGCTTCGAGCTCATCGACCGGTTGCGCCGCCGGGGACTGCTCGAGAACACCACGCTTCTCGAGCGCATCCACACCTGCCACCGGTGCGGCGCCGGGCAACTGCTGTTCGTGGAGCGCTGCCCGCAGTGCGGCAGCATCGACATCGGCGAACAGAACTTCCTGCACTGCTATGCCTGCGGCCACGTGGACACGCAGCAGAGCTTTCTGCGCCAGGAGGGCCTCATCTGCCCGCAATGCTCGGCGCGCCTGCGTCACATCGGCGTCGATTACGACCGCGCGCTGGAAAGCCTCGCCTGCGGCAACTGCAACGCCCGCTTCACCGAACCCGACGTCAAGGCGCGCTGCCTGCAGTGTCAGACGACCGCGGCGCCGGATGAGCTCTCGCAGCGGCGCTTTTACGGCCTGAGGCTCTCGGCCGCCGGTGAGCTCGCGGCGCGCACCGGTCAGCTCGGCGACGTATTCAAGCTCATCGACGAGTTCAGCCACGCTCATCCGGAGTATTTTCTACAGACCCTCGACTGGCTGATCGGCGTGTCGCGGCGGCACGCCGAGGTGCGCTTCGGCCTGATATGTCTCACCTTCTCCAATGTACACGAGCTCGCCGCCCGGCTGCCCCGCCACCAGCTGACACAGCTGTTCGACGCCCTCGCCGGGCGGCTGCGCACGCTGATCCGCACCACCGACCTGTTCATGCGCGAAGACGACAGTCATTGCTGGCTGCTGCTGCCGCAGACCGATGCGGCCGGCATGCAGGTGCTGCTCACGCGCATCCGCACGCTCGGTCAGACCCTGGCCGGCGATGACCAGCGGATCGAGATCACGGTGTCGGCGAAGCACTCCAGCGAGTGCACCGCAGCCGACCCCGACGCGCGGCTGCTGATGGGCACGCTGCGCGAGCCCGGCTGAGCGCGGGCCCATGGATATCGGGCTGACACTGCGCGGTTCCTGGCTGGCGCTGCATTGGCTGCTCGCGGCGCTGCTCGCCAGCGACTGGGCCGCGGTGCTCGTCAAGTTCCTGCCGTTCGTGCTGCTGTTCGAGCTGCCGGTGCAGCTGTTGGTGATGATCGGCGCGCTGCGGCGCCATCTGCTGGAGCGCGCCGCGCGCAGCCGCCCCGCCCCGCCCTACTTCCCGCCGGTCTCGTGCATCATCACCTGCTATGCCGAGGGGCCGGATGTCCGCAAGACCATCCGTTCGCTCACCGAGCAGCTCTATGACGGGCACATCGAGCTGCTCGCCATCGTCGATGGCGCCGCGCAGAATCGCCACACCCTGGAGGCGCTGCGCGCGATGCAGCCCTATGTCGCACAGGCGCGCAACCGGCGCCTGGAGATCATTGCGAAGATCCAGCGCGGCGGACGGGTCTCGAGTCTCAACCAGGGCCTGAGGCTCGCCTGCGGCGAGATCGTCATGGCGCTCGATGGCGACACCTCGTTCGACAATGACATGGTGCGCAACGCGGTGCGGCATTTCGCCGACCCGAACGTGGTGGCGGTGGCCGGCAGCCTGCGGGTGCGCAACGCAGACCGACTGCTGACGCGGCTGCAGGCGCTCGAGTACATGCTGTCGATCCAACTCAGCCGGGCGGGTCTCGACGCGTTCAACCTGGTCAACAACATCTCGGGCGCGTTCGGCGTGTTCCGCAGGCGCTTTCTGCGGCACATCGGCGGCTGGGACAGTGGCACGGCCGAAGACCTCGACCTGACGCTGCGCATCAAGAAATACTTCGGCCGCCATCCGCAACTGCGCATCCGCTTCGAGCCGCGCGCCATCGGCCACACCGATGCGCCGCCGACCCTGGGCCAGTTCCTGCGCCAGCGGCTGCGCTGGGACGGTGATCTGTCCTACCTGTACCTGCGCAAATTCCGCCAGGCGCTCGGACCGCGGCTGCTCGGCATGCGCAATTTCGTGGCGCTGGTCTGGACGGGACTGCTGTTGCAGCTGGTGCTGCCGTTCCTGGTGGTGCTCTATCTGACGTACGTGTTCCTGGTCTATCCGGCGGCGGTGATGTTCGGAACCCTGGCGTTCGTGTATCTGTTCTACGTGCTGCTCACCGCGGCGATGTACGCCGAGTACCTGCTGCTGTACTCCGAGCGGCGGCGCGCCGATGTGCAGCTCGCCTGGCTGGTGCCGCTGTTTCCCGCCTTCACCTTCATCAGCCGCTGCTGGAGCGCCGTGGCGACGCTCTCGGAGCTCTTCCTGAAGACCCACCTCGAGTCCGCCATGGCGCCCGAGTGGGTGCTGCGCCGGACGAAGTTCTGACATGTGGCGCCGGGCCGGCCTGCTCGCTGCACTCACCGCCGCCTGCCTCGCATCGCGGCCCGCCGTGGCGCTGCCGCCCCTCGCGCAGCTCGAGGCGGACCTCGGGCATGCCCCTGCGCAGCAGCTCGCCGAGCGCGAGTACCGCGCCGAGCAGGACAGCCTCGCGGCCGGTAAGGCCGACCTGGGCATCAGCGCCTTCGGCAGTCTCGGCGCCGCCCACAACCACGACATCATCGATCCGACACACAGCTACACCTACGATCAGGGCATCGGCGGCGCCGGCCTCATGCTGCCGCTGCTCGGCAGCCGCCTGAAGATCGACGGCGCGCTGGCGCACGAGCGGATCCGGCTCGCCAGCCTGGG
>JAJYTX010000126.1 GCA_021792815.1 Pseudomonadota bacterium | reverse complement strand
TTGCCCCGACCCGCCCCGATCGGCTCTATGCCCTGGTCGCCGGCACCTGGAAGACCGGCGGACTGTATCGTTCCGATGACGGCGGGGTGCACTGGCGCCACGTGTCGCGGGACCGGCGCATCTTCGGTCGCGGCTGGTATTTCTGCGCCCTCGCCGTCGATCCGAGCGATGCCAACCGGCTGTACGTCATGAACACCATCGTGCTGAGGTCCGATGACGGCGGTGCGCACTTCATCGCGCTCAAAGGCGATCCGACCGGCGATGACTTCCACCAGCTGTGGATCGATCCGACGGACACCCATCGCATGATCCTCGGCAGCGACCAGGGTGCGCAGGTCACGCTCGACGGCGGCAAGACCTGGAGCAGCTGGTACAACCAGCCGACCGCGCAGATCTATCACATCAGCACGGACAACCACTTTCCATTCCGGGTGTATGGAGCGCAGCAGGATTCCGGCGCGGTCATGCTGCCGAGCCGCACCATGGGCTACGACGGCATCACCATGGAGCAGTTTCGCGAGATTGACCCGGGCGGAGAGAACGGCATGATCGCTCCGGATCCCCGCAACCCCGACATCATCTACGGCGATGCAACGGATGAAACCACCGGCGTGTCGAAGCTCGACCTGCGCACCGGGCAGGTGCGCGAGGTCGATCCGACGCTCGCCTACCCCGACGCGCATTACCGTACCGCCTGGACGCTTCCCCTGGTGTTCTCGCCTTACGATCACCGGACACTGTACTTTGCCAATCAGCGGCTGTTCAGCACCGCGGACGGCGGGCTGCACTGGCGGCGTATCAGCCCGGACCTGACGCGCAGGAACCCCGGTGTGCCGCCCAATCTCGGACCGGTGACCGCGGCTGACAACCCTCACGTCGGCAAGCGCTCCGGGGTGATCTACTCGATTGCCCCGTCTCCGTTCAGCACCCGTGTCATCTGGGTCGGCACCGACGACGGCTTGGTATGGCGCACGCAGGACGGCGGCGCGCACTGGATTAACGTCACGCCGAAGACACTCACCCCGTGGTCCAAGGTGGCGGGCATCGAGCTGTCGCATTTCCGGCGCGGCACCGCCTACCTCGCCATAGACCGGCACCGCCTGGATGACGAGACGCCGTACATTTATGTGACGCACAATGACGGCAGGACGTGGACGCTGATCACCCGCGGTATTCCGCGTCACGACTTCGTCAACGTGGTGCGCGAGGACCCGGTCAGGCCCGGCCTGCTGTATGCGGGCACCGAGTACGGGGTGTTCGTGTCGTTCGATGACGGGGCGCGCTGGCAGTCCTTGCAGCAGAACCTGCCGGTGACCTCGGTGCGCGACCTCAAGGTGCATGACGATGACCTGGTGATCGCCACGCACGGCAGAGGCATCTGGATCATGGATGACATCAGCGCGCTGCGTCAGATGAGCCGTGTCCGTCGGGGCGCCGTGACCCTGTTCAGGCCCGCCGTGGCCATCCGCGTACGGCCCCAGGGATTCACGGGCACGCCCTTCCCCAAGGACGAGCCCATGGCGGCCAATCCTCCGAACGGCGCCATCATCGACTACGTGTTACCGGGCGGCGTCAAGGGCCCCGTCACGGTGACCATCCTGAATGCTCACGACAGAGTGGTGCGTCGCTACAGCAGCGCCGAGCGCGTGGCGCCGCCGAACCCGGCAACATTGGACTATGCCCCGCAGTGGGTGCAGCCGCCGATGATTCCTTCGGCTCTGCCCGGCATGCAGCGCATGGTGTGGGATCTTCGCTACGCGAGGCCTGTGGCGCCGAATGACCAGGGACCGCAGCAGGCCGGCGTCTGGGCGCCGCCGGGACGCTACACGGTCGAGCTGGCCGTGGGGGGGGCGAGCTATCGGCAGCCGTTGACCGTGCGGCCCGATCCGCGCACCCACGTGTCGCAAGCGGCCTTTCAGCGCCAGTTCGAGCTGGCGCGCAAGGTTGAACAGGCCCGGCTCCAGGCCGATACCGCGATCGGCGCGGCGGTGAAACTGCTCGAGGCGCTCGACCGCCGCATGGCCTCGGGCGGCGCCGTGCGCGGGGCGATGGCCACGCTCCATGCAACAGTGCGCAACCTGTCCGGGGCCCGGGCTTTCCCGAATCACCACTCGTCTTTCGGGGGGCGGCCGCCGCGCAATGTCCAGAGCTTCGTGATGCTCTCGCAGGACCTCCGTCACCTCGAACGAGCCGTAGACGGCTCGGACGCGGCTCCCAGCCCGGATGCGTTGAGCGCGTATGCGACCCTCTCGCGCGAGTTGAAGGCGACGCTCACGCAGTGGCAGCACGTCGAGCAGGTGGACGTGCCGCGGCTCGATCAGCGGTTGAGCGCGGCGGGACAAACGCCGCTGTCGGACTGAACAGCGGGTGCGGGACCGGCACAGACGGCCCGGGACGCCGCGCCCGCTGCCGCGCTGCGCGGCCTGCAGCGGCCGATGAGCCGGATCACACGCGGGGCGGTGGGCCGATCAGAGGTTCCCTCGCTCGAGTCCGAGCAGCGCCCGCTTGATCGGCAGACCGCCGCCGAAGCCGGTGAGCGCCCCATTCGAGCCGAGCACCCGGTGACAGGGCACGATGATGGGCAGCGGGTTGGCGCCATTGGCGAGTCCCACCGCGCGGCAGGCGCGAGCATGGCCGATGCGGCGCGCCAGCTCGCCGTAGCTGATCGTTTCACCGTAGGGGATGGTGGCGAGCGCACGCCAGACTCGGCGCTGGAAGTCGGTGCCGGTCGGCGCCAGCGGCAGGTCGAACTCACGGCGCCTGCGCGCAAAATACTCCTGCAACTGCGCGATCGCGGTCTCGAACGGCCTGCGTGAGGCAACCCAGGCGTCGTCCGGCCGCATCGGCTTCGGTCCCGACTGGAAGTGCACGTGAGTCAGATGGAGCCCGTCTCCCACGAGCAGCACAGTGCCGATCGGCGTGTCGATTTCGTACCAGTACATCCTTTGCGATCTCTGCGATGTATTCATGGCCGGCTCTGCCCGGACGGTTGCAGGTCTTTCGCTGAACAGCCGCCCCGGGGACCCTGCCGCGAGGGGGCCTTGCGTGTATCCGGCGGGCTCGCCGCGCACCACAAGTACAGCGCAGCGTAGCCGCGCCAGGGCCGCCAGGGCTCGGCCCGGCGCCGCATCTGCTGTGTCGACAACGGGGCGGTGCCGTCCGCGGCCATGCGTCGGAGCACCAGGTCGGCGCACGGCAGCGCGTCCGGCTCCCCGAGGGCCCGCAACGCGACATACTGCGCGGTCCATTCGCCGAAACCCGGCAACGCTCTGAGATCCCCGATCACTTGCGCCGCGGGGCGATCGAAGGCGATCCGGCCCGCGACGACCGCCGCCGCCAGGGTCCTGAGCGCGGTGATCCGGGCGCCGGTGAGGCCGAGACCCTCGAGGGGAGCGAGCGCCAGTGCCTGAGGTGTCGGGAACAAATGGGTCAGGCCGGCGCCCGCGGACGCGGGTTGTCCCATCCGCCGGACCAGACGTGTCGCCAGCGTGCGGGCCGCCGCGAGGCTGACCTGTTGTCCCAATACCGTGCGTACCGCGCACTCGAATGGATCCCATGCTCCGGGAATGCGTAGTCCGGGGATCCGCGCGATCAGCGGCCGCAACAGCCGGTCCGTCCTCAGGGTGTCCGTGATCCGTTGCGGGTCGGCCGACAGATCGAAGACCCGACGCGCAGCCGACGCGATCTGAAACAGGCTGCCGGTCGGCGCGCCGCGCACGCGCAGCTCGAGCGCGTCGCGATCCGGAACCGGCTGGACGCTGATCTCGGCATGGGCGTCGGCTGTCCGGATGAGGCGCGCATAACGCCGAGCATCCACCGTTTCCACGCCGGGGATCGCGCGCATGGCGAGAAAGTTGCGCACCTGTCCCCAATCGTAGGGCGGCCGGTAGGAGAGCGTGAGGCGTACCTCGTCGGCCGCCGAGGGGGGGACTTCGCCGCATTGCCTGCGAAGCTCGCGGGGTGGCCGCCCATAGGTGGCGCGGAATGCCGCATGGAATCGGCGCAGACTCCCGAAACCGGCGGCGAGTGCGACCTCGGTCATCGGCAGTGCGCTGTCATCGATCAGGCGCTTGGCGAAGTGCAGACGCCGCGTCTGCGCGACCGCCAGGGGCGAGGCGCCGACGTGGCGGGCGAACAGACGGGCGAGGTGCCGGGACCCGATCCCGAGGCGCGTGGCGAACTGCGCCACCGTCGACCCATCGAGCGCACCGTCCTCGATGAGGCGCAGCGCTCGGCGCACCACTGCCGAAGTGCCGCTCCATGCGGGGGTCCCCGGTGCAGCCTCGGGTCGGCAGCGCAGACAGGGTCGAAACCCCGCCGCGTGCGCTGCGGCCGCTGTGAGGAAATAGCGGGTGCGGCTCTGGGCGGCCGGCGCGGCCGGGCACACCGGCCGGCAGTAGATGCCGGTCGAGACGACACCGATGAAGAACTTGCCGTCGAAGCGTGGGTCACGGCTGAGCCGGGCCCGCTCCAGCACCGCGAGATCGAATGGCAGTCCGGTCTTCACGCCGGAAACGATACGCCACGGCTCTCATCGGAACTGGCCATTTTCGGACGCCGATGCCGCGTGCGCGGTGCGGGCGTGGCCGGGGAGTTCGCGCTGCGATGCGTCGCCGTGCGGTATCCGTCCGGCGCAAACCGCGGTTGGCTACAGTGCCCTGGCGGTGTTGTACGTTTCCATCATCAGGCCCGTCCCGCCGCGCGAAACGTGCGCGACGACGGCGGTGCGCCGGTGCAGCTTGGTGATGGTCCCGAGATTGATGGCGAAGGACAGGGTGACCTGCTGGCCCTTGCGCAGGCCGAGGTTGGTCGTCTCGATGAACACGCCCGTGGCGCTGAGGTTGATCGCCTTGCAGAGCCTGCGGCAGCCACCCGGTACACTGACATAGACGGTGGTGCGGGCACGATGACGCGTATGCAGCCGACGTTCCACGGGGTTCTCGCGAGGCGATGACCGTTTTCGGATTGTTTCTGGATGGCATTATGCATCCGATCCCCCCGCCCCGTGGAGCGATTGAACTTATGTGCGATGGGCGAGGAACCGGCCGACCTCGCGTCCGAAGCGCTCGGTGTCGATGAGAAACGCGTCATGGCCCTCGATGCAGGGCAGCGGGGCGAAACGGGTCGCGGCGCCGGCGGCCTCCAGGGCCTGGGCGATCGAACGCTGCTCACCGATCGGAAACAGCAGATCGGACTCCACCCCGATCACGAGGGCGCGCTCCAGGTTCGCCTTGCGCAGCACTGCCTCGGGCTCACCGTGTGCGGTGAGGTCGAATCGGTCTATGGCGCGTGACAGGTACAGGTAGCAGTTGGCATCGAAGCCGTTCACGAAGCGGTTGGCCTGAACCTCGAGGTAGCCCTGCACGGCAAATTCCGAGGTAAACGGGGTGCTGTCCCTCAGATCGGCCCGGATCGGCTGGCGGTCGAATCGCTGTTGCCACTCCGCGGCCGAGCGATAGGTTACCGTGCCGAGCTTGCGCGCCAGGCGCATGCCGGCGGTCGGCGGGTGTTCGGCACTGTACTGACCGTTGCGCCACGCCGGATCCGAGGTGATCGCATCGCGCTGGACGGAACGGAGCGCGATCGCGAACGGCGAAGCCGCCGCCGTTCCCGAGATACTGACCAGCCGGGATGCGGCGCCCGGGAACAGGGCCGCATACGCCAGCACGACCATCCCGCCGAGTGATGGGCCCATGACGGTATCGAGGCGCAGGATGCCGAATGAGCGGACCACTTCGTGGCCTGCCCGGGCGATGTCCTCGACCGAAAGATCGGGAAATCCGAGACGGTAGGGGGCGCCCATGGCCGGGTCGATCGAAGCCGGACCGGTCGAGCCGAAGCAGCTGCCGAGCGAATTGACGCAGATGACGAAATACCGGTCGGTATCGATCGCCAGGCCCGGTCCGATCATGCGCTCCCACCAGCCGTCCCTCGGGTCCTCGCGGGAAGAGGCGGCGTGGGCCGACGGAGACAGGCCTGTGAACAGCATCAACGCATTGTCGCGGGCCCGGTTGAGCCTCCCCCAGGTTTCGTACGCAATCTGTGCACCGTGCAGCTGCCCACCCCGCCACATCGGAAACGGAGAGGGCAATTTCACGTAGCGCCGGGCGTCCGGATCGGCGGGCACAGTCTTAGGCATGAGCGTGGCATTCATGGCGGCGTGTCTCAAGGCTCCGGGTCGCCACCTTCGGAAATGCCTTCGAACAGCGGCGTCGACAGGTACCGCTCGCCGGTGTCGGGCAGCATGGCGAGGAGAACCGATTCAGGCTTCGCCTCGGCCGCGACCTTGAGCGCCGCCGCGAAGGTGCCACCCGAGGAAATTCCGCAGAAGATCCCCTCGCTACGCGCCAGGGCACGGGATGCCTCGATCGCTTCCCCGTCGGTCACGGACACGACGCGGTGGGGCACCTTCCGGTCCAGTACCTCAGGAATGAAATCCGGCGTCCAGCCCTGGATCTTGTGGGGCGAGAAAGTCTGGCCCGAGAGCAGCGACGCGGCCGCGGGCTCGGTGGCGATGATCTGCACCTCCGGCCGGGCGAGCCGGATCATCTGGCCGGCACCGGTGAGGGTTCCGCCGGTGCCCCAGCCGCTGACAAAGTAATCGAGCCGGGCGCCCGCGAAGTCCTTGAGGATTTCTGGGCCGGTGGTGTTGCGGTGGTAGGCCGGGTTGGCGGGATTCTCGAACTGCCGGGCGAGGAACCAGCCGTGCTTGCGGGCGAGCTCGGCAGCCTTGCGGACCATGCCCGTGCCCCGCTCGGCCGCCGGCGTCAGCACCACGCGTGCACCGAGCATGCGCATGATCTTCCGTCGCTCCACCGAGAAGTTTTCGGCCATGACCGCGACGAATGGGTAGCCCTTGGCAGCGCACACCATGGCCAGCGCAATGCCGGTATTGCCCGAAGTGGCCTCGACCACCGTCTGGCCGGCCTTGAGCTCGCCTTTCTGCTCCGCATCCTCGATGATCCCGATCGCGAGCCGATCCTTGACCGAGCTCAGCGGATTGAAGAACTCGCACTTGACGTACATCGTGACGTGGCGCGGAGCGAGGCGCCTGATGCGCACGATGGGCGTGCCGCCGATCGTGCCGAGAATGCTGTCGTGGATCACCGGATTCTCCTTGTACCCGGTAGCTGTTCTACCCCGCGACGGGCTGCGGCCACAAACAACGGTGGGCTATCTCCTGATAGCCACGGGTTATCATGGATGGGCCGATGAGCGTTGAGCCCCG
>JAJYTX010000125.1 GCA_021792815.1 Pseudomonadota bacterium | reverse complement strand
TCGACCATGGGTCCTGAGCTGGACCCGACATTCATAGACATGGATTCAGGACTCCTCGAACGCGTTTTCGCACGAGAATGCGTGGATCATTGTGCGCCCGCTGTCAGCTCGTTGGGGCTCGGCTGAGTGATGAAGGCGATCTTCACCATGCCGCCGCGCTGCAGCTCGTAGAGCACGTGCCCGATCGACTTGTAGTCCGCATTGCGGTCGCCGCGAATGTGCACGTCGGGCTGCGGATTCTGCACCGCGGCCTGCTCGATCTCCTGCAGCAGCGCCGTGTCGTTCGGCACCTCGTGGTCGTTCCAGAACACGGTACCCTGCTGATCGACCGCGATGGTGATCGTGCCGGGCTCGGTCTTGGTCGGCTGATTGTTGGCGTGCGGCAGATTCACCGGTACGGTCTTGGTGATCACCGGAATCGTAATCAAGAAAATGATGAGCAGCACCAGCATGACGTCGACCAGCGGCGTCGTGTTGATCGTGGCCATCACGCCCGGTTCTTCTTCCGAGCCTCCTCCGACATTCATCGCCATTTTTGAAAGCTCCTCAGCTCTCAGCTCTATGCGGCACGAGGGCCGCGCTACGCGCCGTACCTGGCCTCAGGCCCACGCGGGCCCGCGCCCGCTCTGCTGCGCGATCCCTGCGCGGGGTGGCGGGGGCCGGGGCAGGCGCTCCTGCGCCTGCCCGCTGTGCCGCAGTGCGGCTGGCACCCGTGGCTCCAACGCGGTTCGCCCGATGACAGCCCTATCATCGGGCGCAGACTCACTTGCGGGCCGCCGCCGCCGCCGGCGCGGCCGCCGGCCGGGCTCCGCCTGCGTTGCCGCCGCCGCCCTCGACTCGAGCGCCGCTTACCAGGTAGGCATGCACGTCGCTCGCGAAGTTCCGCAGCGCATCCTGCAGCATCTTGTTGCGGCCGAGCAGCCAGTTGTAGCCCCACACCGCCGGCACCGCGGCGAACAGGCCGAGCGCGGTGGTGATCAGCGCGCCACCGACCGGGCCGGCCACCTTGCCGATGCTCGCCTGACCGGCGAGTCCGATCGCGATCAGCGCGTTCATCACGCCCCAGACCGTGCCGAACAGACCGACGAACGGCGCCGAGGAGCCGACCGTCGCCAGAAGGCCGAGGCCACGCTGCAGGCCGCCGTTGACCTGCTCGACCGAGCGCTGCAGCGACATGGTGATCCACTCATGCAGGTCGATGCGGTCGGTCAGACGTCCGTCGTGATGCGACACGGCCCGCAGGCCGTCCTCGGCGATCGTGCGGAACTCATTGCCCTTCTTCAACTTCTCGACGCCTTCCTTGATCGACGGAGCCGCCCAGAATTGCTTCTCGGCCTGGCGCGCCGCCTGGCGCAGTTTGCGCTGATCCCACAGCTTGGTCAGGATGACGTACCACGAGATCAATGACATGAACAGCAGCAGCAGCATCACGAACTGGATGACGATACCGCCGTGTTCCCACGTGCCGGTCATGCCGTAGGGGTTGCTGACGGTTGCGACGTTTTGGGTGGCCATAAATTTCCTCAGATCACAAGATAACCGCGTTGGACGATGCGGCGTCGAAAAGCGAAGGACTCGGAAGCATCAATGGAGATCAGAAATCGTTGAGCTGGAACTTGATGGGCAGCTGTCCGCAGAAGTTGATCGGCACGCCGTTGCGCTTCTCCGGCGTCCAGTGTCCGGAGGTGGCGCGGGCATAGCGCAGCGCGGCCCGGTCGAGCCGTGGGCTGCCCGAGGATTTCACGATGTTCGGCTCGCGTGACAGCCTGCCGTTGGGGCCGACGCAGATGTCCACCACGGCTGTGCCCTCCTCGCCGAGACGCTGCGAGGCGGACGGATAGAAATCCTGCGTCGCGGGGAAATCGCTGCCGCGGCCGAGCGGGGTGTACGAGTAGTGCACCGGCGGCGGCGGCGCGGCGCGGACCACGTGCCGGGTGACGGTGATGGCGTGGGTCTGCGCGGCGGCCGGCACGTTGATCTGGATCACCGGCGGGGGAATCTGCACCTGTTGGTGCTGCAGCTGCGGCGGCGGCGGCGGCGGCGGCTTGATGTGCTTGACGTGCTGCTGCACGATCGTGGTCTTGATCGGGGGTGCGGCGAGTTCGACGGCCCGTTGAGCCAGTCCCGACGCAAGCAGATAGATGAGTGCGAGATGCCCCGCGATGATCGCGAAGAGCACCGCCGTGCGGCGCGTAAAAAACTGGGTGTCGTGTACGTATGCGCTCATATGTGATTGCTTAAGCGTCGCTGTGACCTATCCGAAAACACCGGATCAAAAACACAAGCCTTACACGGTAGCGGTCTTTCCACCTGCCCGCAAGCGGCCCGATCCGGACCTGACGTGACCGGCGGTGTTCGCCGTCCGGCGATTCATGATTTTCAGGACACACGTCCAATATTCAGGACACGCGCCCTTGGCCTCTCGGGCCGGCTCGCGTGTAGCTCAAACCCCCTACTGACAGATCCGGTCTCACGGCGACCTGAGGGCTGAGAGCCTGAGGCGCACGCCATGTGCATCCCACGATGCGGGGCCGAACTGTAACCGCTACCTTGCCCGCTGACAACTGCCTCACGCGCTCATTCAAATCCGATGACGCCCTACGGTAATAAAGGTCATACCGAGAAATCCATCGTGGTCTCGACCGGAACGGCTCGGGCACGCGGAGCGGCCCGGCGGAGAGCCGGTCCGGCGCTGGCGTGCGATTGGCGAACAGGCCACGCACGGCGGCGCCGGGCGCTTTGCGCGCCGCGCGGCCGTCCCGACGCTGCGAGACCCGACCCTCGACCCGCCTTTGTCGCTTGAGCGCATCAACGGTGTTGCACGGGTCGCCGCCCAGGCGGCCAAGGCGAGCGCTGTGATCTTCGCGCGCGCAAGGGCCGTTCACCGGACAGGGGCGGGAGCGAAAAAAAATTGTTCTTTAGCTGATCCAGGTCACATTCCTTCCCGTATCTTCGGACGCCGTTCGCGGCCGCGGAACCGAACGTCCTGCGCAGTACGCCCCCTGGACGCCGCGGTGGCTGATCGATGCCACGACTGCGCCGGCCGCCGGGGCGCCCATCGCTGCGATACGCCTGTCGCGGCGCGAGGAGCACACGGTGGAGGCGATGCCGTTGCGCGGCCCCGCACAGCACAGGCATGAGGGACTCAGGGGTAGCGTGCCGCGATCAGCCGGTAAAGCGCCCGGATGCACTGGGCCTCGGCGCCCACCGGACGCCCCGGGCGATCCTTGCCGTTCCAGGCGTACAGATCGATGTGGATCCAATCCGTGGACGGCGCAACGAAGCGCTTCAGGAACAGCGCGCCGATGATCGAGCCGGCGAAGGGCGTCGCGGCCACATTGCCCAGATCGGCGATCTTGCTGCTGAGCTCGTCCTCGTAACCGGACCACAGCGGCAGCGGCCAGAGCGGATCGGCCTCCTCGTCACCGGCGCGGCGCAGCGCTTCGGCCAGCTCCGGACGGTTCGAGTACAGCGCCGGTATTTCCGGTCCGAGCGCCGTGCGGGCCGCACCCGTCAGGGTCGCGAGGTCGACCAGCAGATCGGGACGCTCCTCCTCGGCTGCGGCGAGCGCATCGGCAAGCACCAGCCGGCCCTCGGCGTCGGTATTGCCCACCTCCACGGTGAGCCCCTTGCGCGAGCGCAGCACATCCCCTGGTCGGTACGCCGCGCCGCCCACGGCATTTTCGACCGCCGGGATCAGCACCCGCAGCTGGATGGGGGCCTCCAGACGCATCAGCAGATCCGCGAGCCCGAGGGCGCAGGCCGCCCCGCCCATGTCCTTTTTCATCAGCAGCATCGCCGCCGCGGGCTTCAGGTCGAGCCCGCCGCTGTCGAAACACACTCCCTTGCCCACCACGCTCACCCGCGGAGCGTCCCGCTCGCCCCAGCGCAGATCGATGAGCCGGGGCGCACGGGGGCTCGCCGCGCCGACCGCTCTGAGCAGCGGGAAACCGGCGAGCTCTCCGCCCATGAGCACCTGACAGCGCGCCGCGCGCTGCCGGGCCAGATCGAGCGCCGCATCGGCCAGCTCTTCCGGACCCAGGTCATTGGCCGGGGTATTGATCAGATCCCGCGCCAGCGCCATCGCCTGCGCGGCCGCGACCGCATAGCGCAGATCCGCCCCTTGCGGCGGAACCAGCACGGCCCTGGCCGCCTCGGGCGCGAACCGGTAGCGGCTCATGCGATAGCCGCCGATGAGCCAGCCGAGCACGAAGTGTGTCGCTGCCCGGGGCGGCAATGGCCGCGCGAGACGCCAGGCCATCGCCGGGAGCCTCTCGGTGAGTCCGGCCGCGTGCCAGGCAGTGAGCTGCCCGGCCTCCGGCAACGGCCCGAGGCCGAGCACCGCTCCGCCGACTCCCCCCTCGGCCGGAAGCGTCAGCACACGATGGCGCTCGGCCTGAAAGCCATGCGCGCGTACCCACGCGGCCCACGGCGGGCTCAGACTCGCGAGCCAGTCGGGAAACTCCGCTTCGCTGACGATCCACAGAGGAAGACTGTCTCCGGGATCGACGCTCAATAACATTTCGTGCGACACGGCTTCAGCATAGCGCGGCGCAGCCTCGCCTCGCCAGAACGATCGACGCGGGCCGCGCCCCGCGCAGGCATGGCACGCAACAGCAAGCGACGGCCGGCACAGGCGTCACGTGGGAGCGGCATGCGCAATGCGCACACGGCGGGGCCGCCCGGAGCGTCGGCAGCGTCTGCGGGCCATTTGACAACAATGCGGCGGTTGTGCTGACATCCGTCCCCATCATCCATTTTTTTCCGTCCCCGGCCATGCCCGTGGTACCCGCAGTCGACCTGCCGCTTTCCCCCGGGGCGCCCCGCGCGCCGCGGGCGGCACTCGCGCTGCAGCCGGTACTGCTTATCGGACTGCTGCTCCTTGCGGGCAGCCGGCGCGGGGATCTCGCGATCGCCTGAGGGCACTCGGGCAGAGGCGAGAAAGGAGACCAGAACCCCGCACCGGCCCACCGCCGCTGCGGGGTTTTTGTTTGTGGTGCACTGAACGGGCCTGCGGCCGTACGGTGTGTGGATCGGGCCGGACGGGCCAGCGGCCGTTCGGACGATGACTGTGATTCTGACCTGACATCCGGGGCCTGAAGGCCGATTGGGAGTATTCGAGATGAAGCTGTATTCGCACAAAGACGTCGACAAGAAGGCCCTGCGGGGCGCGCGCATCGCCGTGATGGGCTATGGCAGCCAGGGCCGGGCGCACGCGCTGAACCTCAAGGACAGCGGCTTCGATGTGGTCGTCGGTGTGCGCAAGGGCGGTCCGGGCTGGAAGAAGGCGAAAAAGGACGGCCTGGAGGTGGCCGAGCCCGCCCGCGCTGCGCGCGGCGCCGATCTCATCGCCTTCCTCGTGCCCGACCTGGCGCAGAAAGCGCTCTACGAAAGCATCCAGTCCGAGTTCAAGCCGGGCGCGACCCTCCTGTTCGCGCACGGATTCAACATTCACTTCAAGCAGATCAAGCCGCGCAAGGACCTCGACGTGGTGCTGATCGCACCCAAGGGACCGGGAGACCTGGTCCGTCGCCAGTACCAGCAGGGCCGGGGCGTTCCATGCCTGATCGCGGTGGCCCAGGATGCGACCGGCAAGGCGCACGCCAAGGCGCTCTCCTACGCGCACGGCATCGGCGGCACGCGCGGCGGGGTGCTCGAGACGACTTTCGCGGAGGAAACCGAGACCGACCTGTTCGGCGAGCAGGCCGTGCTCTGCGGCGGGGCCACCGAGCTCGTGGTGCGCGGCTGGGAGACCCTCGTCGAGGCCGGTTATCAGCCCGAGGTGGCCTACTACGAGTGCCTGCACGAGCTGAAGCTCATCGTGGATCTGCTGCATGAGGGGGGCATCACCAAGATGCACCGCTTCATCAGCGAGACCGCCAAGTACGGCGACCTGACGCGCGGACCGCGCATCGTCGATGCGCGGGTGAAGAAGGAGATGCGCAAGGTGCTCGGGGAGATCCAGACCGGCAAGTTCGCCCGGCAGTGGATCAAGGAGAATGCCGGCGGGCGCAAGCGCTACGAGAAACTGCTCAAGCGCGATATCGAGCACCCCATCGAGAAAATCGGCGAGGCATTGCGCGCGCGCATGCCCTGGCTCAACGATCAGCGCGCCTGAGCGCATCGCGCTCGCGCGCCGGGAGAAATCCATGGCTGGCGAACCTGACCGAGTACTGATCTTCGACACCACGCTGCGCGACGGGGAACAGGCCCCGGGCTGCAGCATGACGCGCCCGGAGAAGCTGCGAGTGGCCCGGGCGCTCGCCGACCTCGGCGTCGATGTGATCGAGGCGGGCTTCCCCGCAGCCTCCAAGGGCGACTGGGAGAGCGTGCAGGCCGTGGCGCGCGAGGTGCACGGTCCGTCCATCTGCGGCCTGGCGCGCTGCAACCGCGAGGACATCGAGCTCGCCGCTCGGGCACTCGCGGATGCGCCCCGCCGGCGCATCCACGTGTTCCTCGCCACCAGCGCCATCCATCGCCAGTACAAGCTCAACATGGCCGAGGAGGAAATCCTGCGCACGGCCGTCGAGGGCGTACGGCGCGCCCGGGAACTGTGCGATGACGTCGAGTTCTCGCCCGAGGACGCCTCGCGCACGGAGCTGCAGTTCCTGGCGCAGGTGGTCGAGGCCGCCATCGAGGCCGGCGCCGGCACGGTCAACATCCCCGATACCGTCGGGTATACCGTGCCCGACGAGTTCGCCGAGCTGTTCCGGTATCTGCGCAAGAACGTCCGCGGCATCGAGCGCATCCGGCTCTCGGTGCATTGCCACGACGATCTCGGCATGGCGGTGGCCAACAGCCTGACGGCGGTGGTGGCCGGTGCCCGCCAGATCGAGTGCACCATCAACGGGATCGGCGAGCGCGCCGGCAACTGCTCGCTCGAGGAAGTGGTCATGGCGCTGAAGACGCGTGCCGCGTTCTTCAACGTCGCCACCGGGATCCAGACCGGACGACTCTATCCGACCTCCCGCCTGGTCTCGAGCATCACCGGCATGCCGGTGCCGCGCAACAAGGCGGTGGTGGGCGAGAACGCCTTCGCTCACGAGGCGGGCATCCATCAGCATGGTGTGCTGCGTCATTACTCGACTTACGAGATCATGCGTCCCGAGGACGTGGGACTCTCGCGCAGCCATCTGATCCTCGGCAAGCACAGCGGCCGGCACGCCTTCCGCGACCGGGTCCGGGCGCTCGGGTTCGAGCTCGATGACAGCGAGCTCAACCTGGTGTTCGAGGAATTCAAGGCGT
>JAJYTX010000124.1 GCA_021792815.1 Pseudomonadota bacterium | reverse complement strand
ACGTCGCTCTGGCGGTCTCATTGCACGCCCCCGATGACCGGCTGCGCGACGAGCTGGTGCCGATCAACCGCATCCATCCCATCGCCGAGCTGCTCGAGGCCTGCTGGCGATACATCGACGAGCGCAATGGCCGCAGTGTGACGTTCGAGTATGTCCTGCTCGATGGCGTCAACGACTCGTCTTCCCAGGCCCTGAAGCTCGCCAGGCTCCTCGCCGGCCATCCGGCCAAGGTCAACCTCATTCCGTTCAACCCCTTCCCGGGGACGCGCTTTCGCCGTTCCCCGCCGGAAGTGGTGCAGCGTTTCCGTGACGAGCTCCTCCGCCGTGGTGTGTTGGCGACTGTTCGCCGCACACGCGGCGAGGACATCGACGCCGCGTGCGGCCAGCTCGCCGGCCGTGTCATCGACCGCACCACGGTGCGCTTCGGCAGTCGGGCCATCGGCGTGGCAGCGCACTCATGAGCGCCTTGCCAGTGGGGACGCGGCGCCCGGCACCCGGGTTCCTGGCCGCAGCCTTGCTCGCGATTGCGCTCGCCGGCTGCACCAACCCCCAGGTGCTGCGGCGGCAGCATCAGGCTGCTGTCTATAACACCGAGCTCGGCGTCGCCTACATGCAGCGCGGCGAGCTTGCGGTGGCCAAGGACAAACTCGATCTGGCGGTGCGCGAGAATGCCGACGATCCCAACGTGCACAACGCTCGGGCGCTGCTGTTCGCCCGGCTGGGCGAACCGGCGCGGGCCGACCGGGAGTTTCGCGAGGCGCTGCGGCTCGCGCCCCGGAACCCGGACTTCCAGAACAATTACGCCGTCTATCTGTGCAGCACCGGCCGCCAGGCCGAGGGGGTCAAATACTTTCTGATGGCGGCGCGCAACCCCCTTTACCTGACGCCGGCCGCTGCCTATACCAACGCGGGCGTGTGCCTGCGTACGCAGCACCGTTACGCGCAGGCCGCGCAGATGTTCCACGCGGCACTGGCGGTCCGGCCGGATTTTGCGCAGGCCGTATGGCAGCTCGCCGACATGGATTTCAAACGTGGGCGATTGGCGCAGGCGCGCGCGCGGATCGCGAGCTACCTCTCGTCCTACAACGAGACGCCCGGTCTGCTGTTGCTGGCGGTCAAAGTCATGCGCGCGCAGCACGATGCGCTCGATGCCGAGCTCTACGCGCGTAAGCTCCAGCTCGACTTTCCGGACTCGGCTCAGACGCGTGCGCTGGCCAGTCTGGGGCGCAATCCGGGTTGACGCTCATGACGGGCCAACCGGGCGGCGAGACGGGCCGCGGTGCCGGTATCGGCGCGCGGCTGCGGAGTGCCCGCGAGCGCAGTGGGCTCACTGTCGCAGACGCGGCGCGCAAGCTGCATCTCGACGCTGAGATCCTCCGGACGCTCGAGGCGGAGGACTTCAACGCGCTTGGTGCGCCGATCTACGTCAAGAGTTACCTCGGGCGCTATGCCGAGCTGCTGGGCGAGTCGGCCGAGGAACTGCAACGGCTGCTCACGAACGCGGTGGTGATCCCGGAACCGGATCTGACGCGCATTCCGCACGTCAGCGCAGCGGGCAGCCGCCTGGCAGTCCGGACGGCGACCGTAGGCATCGCGCTGTTGGCGGCCCTGCTGGTCGTGAGCGCGCTGTGGTGGGGCTGGTCCCGCTGGCACAAGCCGCCGTCCGTGGCCGGACAATCGCGGACCGCGCGGTATCAGGGCGCGCCGCGGCCGGCGCCGCGGCCGGCCGCAGCCCCAGCGGCACCGCATGCGGCGGCGCCACGGGTGGGCGAGCCGGCGGCCGCAAGCCAGGTTCCGGCGGGCCGGGTTGCGGCGGCATCGTCCGCCGGTTCGGTGCAGATCACGCTGAGGTTCGCCTCGCCGAGCTGGGCCGAGGTGGACGATGGCAGCGGCCGGCATCTGTATCGTTCGCTGGTGCCGGCGGCCTCGATGCGCGTCGTGCAGGGCCGCGCGCCGCTGCACGTCGTATTGGGATACGCACCGGGGGTGACGCTTGCGGTCAATGGCCGACTGACATCGTTTGCCGCGTTCGTACAGGCCAATCACACCGCTTCGTTCCTGATCACAGCCGATGGCCGCGTCCGGTCCGGACCGCGCGCCGGTGGAGAGTGAGTTGACGCAAGAGATCCAGCCCGTCCGCGGGATGAACGATGTGCTGCCGGCCGAGAGCGGCGCATGGCGGACTCTCGAGGTTGCCGCGCGCGAGCTGCTGACCTCATACGGATACCAGGAGATCCGTATCCCCGTGGTGGAGCACACCGAACTGTTCAGAAGGGCGATCGGCGAGTACACCGACGTGGTGGAAAAGGAAATGTACACCTTCGTGGATCAAGGCGGCGACAGCCTGACTCTGCGGCCGGAGGCCACCGCCGGGGTGATGCGCGCGCTGATCAGCAATGGGCTGCTGCGCGGCCAGCGGCACAAGCTCTGGTGCATGGGCCCGATGTTCCGCCACGAGCGGCCGCAGAAGGGCCGCTATCGGCAGTTTCACCAGATCAACGTCGAGGCGGTCGGCATGAGCGGGCCCGACGTGGACGCCGAGCTGATCGCGCTGTCGGCACGCCTGTGGCGCCGCCTGGGAATCGAACAGGTGCGCCTGGAGATCAACTCGCTCGGCACCCCGGAGGCGAGGCGGACCTACCGCGGGAAGCTGATCGAATATTTCCGCGCGCGGCACGAGCAGCTCGATGCCGACAGCCGGCGGCGGCTGGAGGGCAATCCGCTGCGCATCCTTGACAGCAAGAATCCCGACATGCGGGAGCTGATCGAGGCCGCGCCGCTTCTGACCGAGCATCTCGATGCGCAGTCGCGCGAGCATTTCGATGCACTGTGCGCTTCGCTCGAGGCCATCGGCGTCCCATTTCGCATCAATCCCCGCCTGGTCCGCGGCCTCGACTACTACAGCCGCACGGTCTTCGAATGGATCACGGATGCGCTCGGCGCCCAGGATGCCGTATGCTCCGGCGGCCGTTACGACGGCCTGATCGCCCAGCTCGGCGGCGAGAGTACGCCGGGCATCGGTTTTGCCATGGGAGTCGAGCGCCTGGTGACGCTGCTCGTGCAGTCCGGTCGGGTGCAGGGCGCCAACGCCCCCGATGTCTATATCGTTGTGAGCGGCGCGCATGCCGCGCCCGCCGGGGTCGCGCTCGCAGAGCGGCTGCGTACCGAGCTGCCGGCCAGGCGATTCGAGCTGAATCTCGGTGGAGGCAACTTCAAGGCGCAGTTCCGCCGCGCCGATCGCAGCGGTGCGGCGCTCGCGCTGATCGTGGGCGATGAAGAGCTGGCGCGCGGCGTTGTCTCTTTGAAACCTTTGCGCCGGGAATCCGGTCAGAGCGAAAGTCCGCTGCCCACCCTGGCCGCGTCGATCGAAGCGGCGCTCGCCGGTCCCGCCGGGCACATCTGAGGAGAGGTCGTGGACAGTTATCTCGATGAACGCGAAAGATGGGATGCTCTGATCGGCTGGCTGCGGGGGAATGGGCCGTCGATCCTGGCCGGCGTGCTGCTTGCGGTGCTCGGCCTGGGCGGATACCGCTGGTGGCAGGCGCGCGTCGCGCAGCGCGATCTGGGCGCCGAGGCGCTTTACGCGCAGATGGCGAGCGCTTTCGGCCGGGGGGATGACACCCGGGCATTTGCCGCCGCCGGGCAGATCGAGCGCCGGTTCGGCTCGACGCCGTACGCGGACCAGGCGAGACTCGCTTCCGCCGCGGCGTTCGTCCGCGACGGGCAGCTCGGCCGCGCGGCCTCAGAGCTGCGCGTGGTCATGATGCATGCTCACGACCCCATCCTGGCACTGATCGCGCGGCTGCGTCTGGCACGGGTACAGATCGCTCAGAATCAGGCGCAGGCGGCGCTCGCGACGCTCGACGGTGTCAATCCACAGGCCTTCGCGGCGCGCTATGCCGAGGTGCGCGGCGACGCCTACTATGCGCTGGGCAATCGCTCGGCCGCCCTGGCACAGTACCGGCTGGCGCGGGCCAATGATCCGGGCGGGGAGACCAACGCGAACCTTCTGAAGCTGGAGATCTCCGATCTGGCCGCGAATCTGCCGGGTGGCCCCTCGGCGGCCAGGAGCGGGCCCCCGGCGCTCAGCGCTCCGGCCGCCAAGTAGTGCCCATCCTGGTTTCAAACGCTGCGGGTAGATCCTTGCATACGCATACCACTCGATCGATGAGATTCTGGCTCGCGGCGCTCGCCGTGGCCCTGCTCAGCGCCTGCTCCCACAAGGAAGTCGATCAGCCGGCCAAGCTCGCTCCGATCCACGCGACGCTGCGCGTGCGCCGGATCTGGAGCGCTTCGGTGGGCGGGCTGCATTTTCTCGGTTTCGGCGACGGTCAGACCAAGGCTCTGCGTCTGGGACTCGGCCTTGCCGTGCAGGGAGAGCGTGTGTTTGCCTCCGGTCACGGAGGACAGGTCGCGGCGTTCGACCTGCGCACGGGGCGGCGGCTGTGGCAAACCGATACCCGCCTGCCGCTCGGCGGGGGGCCCGCCGTGCACGGTGATCTTCTCGTCGTCGGGGCGAGCGACGGCTACGTGATCGCACTGGATGCCGCGAACGGCAAGCCGCTGTGGAAACGCGCGCTGAGCAGCGCGGTGATCTCCTCGCCCGCGGTGTCGGCGGATCTCGTGGCCGTGCGCACTATCGACGGCACGCTGCATGCGCTCTCCCCGCGGGACGGGCACGAGCTGTGGTCGACCCACCAGGAGATGCCCTCGCTGTCGCTGCGGGCGGCGGCGACCCCGGTGATCACGGGCAAAATGGTCATCAGCGGCTTCGCCAACGGCAAGCTTCTCGCCGTCAATGCCCAGGACGGCTCGCAGCTGTGGGTGGCGACCATCTCGGAGCCGCGCGGCCAGACTGCGATCGAGCGGCTTTCGGATATCGCAGGACCGGTCATCGTCGCCGACAAGGATGTCTATGCGGTGGGCTATCACGGTACGGTGGACATGCTGGCGCTCAGCAGCGGCCAGGCGTGGTGGTCTCACAAGGCCTCGAGCTTCCGCGGGTTGGCGCTCGGCCAGCGGGCGGTCTACATGTCGACGGAAGACGGTGCGGTGTTCGCGCTGAACCGAAAGAACGGCGCAGTGCTCTGGAGCCAGAAGGCGCTTCGCTACCGTTCGCTGACTCAGCCCGCGGACAGCGCCGATGGGATCATCGTCGCCGACTACCAGGGTTATGTACACTGGCTGAACAAGCGCACCGGAGCGTTCGAGGCCCGTGCCGAGACCGGTGGCGTACGAGTGTCGAACCCGCCGGTGGCGATCGGCAACGAGGTGCTGGTGATCAACGATATCGGCCGGATTACCGCGTTCCGGGTCTCACCGCGCTGACGCTGCGTCGAAGCTGCGGCGCATGCTGCCCGTCATCGCCCTCGTCGGACGGCCCAATGTCGGCAAGTCGACCCTGTTCAACGTGCTCACCGGCACCCGTGACGCCATCGTCGCCGATGTTCCCGGCCTCACCCGCGACCGCCAATATGGGTTCGGGCGGCTGGGGCCGGTGCCGTGCGTGCTCATCGATACCGGGGGGCTGGTCGAGAACCCCAAGGGGATCGAGGCGCAGATGCGGGAGCAGACGGGACGCGCCGTGCAGGAGGCCGACCGTCTGGTGTTCGTGGTCGACGCCCGAGCGGGGCTCACACCGGAGGATCACTTCGTAGCGCGGGAGCTGCGCAGGTCCGGGAAGCCCGTGACGCTCGCCGTCAACAAGGCGGAGGGCCTCGATACGGGGATCGCGACCGCGGATTTCTACACGCTCGGCTTCGGCGAGCCAATGGATATTTCGGCGAGCCACGGCCAGGGATGCGCGGATCTGATGGATCGCGTGCTCGAGGGGCTCGAGCAGGAACCCGAGGAGCCGGCCGGTCCGCAAGAGGTGCGCATCGCCATCGTTGGCCGCCCCAATGTCGGCAAGTCCACGCTGGTCAACCGCCTGATCGGAGAAGAGCGGGTGATCGCGAGTGACCAGCCGGGTACCACCCGCGACAGCATCCTGGTGCCGTTTGAGCGCGACGGCCGCCGGTTCGCGCTCATCGATACGGCAGGCATGCGGCGGCGCTCGAAGGTCGAAGATATCGTCGAGCGCGCCAGCGTCGCCAAGACCCTGCAGGCGATCGCAGAGGCCCATGTCGTGATCCTGGTTCTCGATGCGCACGACACGGTGGCGGAGCAGGACGCCAGCGTGCTCGGCGTCGCCCTCGAGCGGGGGCGCGCACTGATCATCGCGGTCAACAAGTGGGACGGAATTCCGGCCGATCAGCGCGAGGCGATCCACCGTCAGCTCGCGCTGAAACTGGATTTCGTGCCGTTCGCGCCGCTGCACTTCATTTCGGCACGTCATGGCACCGGGGTGGGCGATCTCGTCGGCTCCACGGTGCGGGCCTACGAGGCCGCCATGAAAGAGATGCCGACCCGGGAACTGACGCGCACGCTGGAGCATGCGGTGAGCGTGCACCAGCCGCCTCTGGTGCACGGCCGGCGCATCAAGCTGCGCTACGCTCACCAGGGCGGCCGCAATCCGCCACGCGTGGTGATCCACGGCAACCAGACTTCCTCGGTGCCGGGCGCCTATACACGGTACCTCACCAACGTGTTCCGCAAGACCTTCGATCTGTTCGCCACCCCCGTGGTCGTCGAGTACCGCACGGACCAGAATCCCTACGACCGGCCGGGCAGAGTGAAGAAGCCGGGTCAGAAGAGGCGGCGGCCGCGCGGCGCCCCCCGATGATGGTGAGTGCGGTGCCTCCCTCCCTCGCTCGAGAACGGAGTCGCCCCTGAGAGTAATTTTGACTTGCCACCGCCGCGTGCCTCGCCGCCGTGGCGAGCGGGGAAAGACGTAGCGAGTTCCCTGTGCAAGCGTCGGCCTTGGCGGTCACCACGCGCGACCCGGATACCATCATCTGGTGAGAGCAGGCGTCGCGGCCCACAGTCAGCGCTGCCAGATCCCTTGGGAGCCGGTCGCGGGCGAAGGGGCGTGCACCCCTCCGGAACCTCAAGGCAGATCAACTGGGGTTCAGAACGCGTTGCACCCGGTCAGCTCCCGTCCCACCGAGAGCTCGTGGATGGTTTCGGTGCCTTCGTAGGTGATGACGCTCTCGAGGTTGAGCATGTGGCGGATGGGCGCGTATTCGGCGCTGATGCCGGCGCCGCCGAGCATGTCGCGGCAGTCGCGGGCCACATCGAGCGCCATGCGGCAGTTGTTCCACTTGGCGAGCGACACCTGTACCGGCTGCATGACACCGCGCTCCTT
>JAJYTX010000123.1 GCA_021792815.1 Pseudomonadota bacterium | reverse complement strand
CGAGGCCGCGCAGGTGCTCAAGCACATGGGCGCCAAGGAAGTGCAGCGCATCGGCACGGCGATGGCGAAGCTCGCCAACGTCTCGCGGGAGGAGGTCCAGGGCGTCATCTCGGAGTTCACCTCCAGCGTCGACAGCCAGACGTCGCTCGGCGTGGGCGCCGATGAATTCCTGCGCAAGGTGCTGGTCGATGCGCTCGGGGCCGACAAGGCCGAGAGCATCATCGACCGGATCAGCATCGGGCGCAGCACCAAGGGCCTGGAGGCGCTGAAGTGGATGGATCCGCGGGCCGTGGCCGAACTGATCCGCCTCGAGCATCCGCAGATCATCTCCATCGTGCTCGCCTATCTCGATGCGGACCAGTCGGCCGAGGTGCTGCAACTGCTGCCGGCAGCGGTGCGCTCGGATGTGATCGCGCGCATCGCGCTGCTCGATGGCGTGCAGCCGAGCGCGCTGAGTGAGCTCGACGACATCATGGAAAAGCAGTTCGCCGGCAGGTCCACCGGCAAGACTTCCGTGCTCGGCGGCGCCAAGGCCGCCGCCAACATTCTCAATTTCCTCGACCCGAGCCAGGAGAGCGCCCTGATGGAGCAGGTCGCCAAGAGCGACGAGGCGCTGGCGGCGCGCATCGAGGAGCTGGTGTTCGTGTTCGACAACCTGCTCGAGCTCGACGACCGCGGCATGCAGGAGCTGCTGCGCAACGTGGCCTCGGATCAGCTGCTGCTCGCGCTGAAGGGCACCGACGACGCCCTCAAGGAGAAGATCTTCAAGAACATGTCGCAGCGCGCCGCCGAGATGCTCAAGGACGACCTGGAGGCCAAGGGTCCGGTGCGTGTCTCGGAGGTGGAAAACGCGCAGAAGGAGATTCTGAAGACGGCGCGCAAACTCGCCGAGAGCGGCACCATCGCCCTCGGCGGCAAGGGCGAGCAGTATGTCTGAGCCGCGCGCTCGCCTCGGTGCGGTCGAGCGCTGGCAGCTGCCGGAGGTCACCGGACCGGTCATCGGCCTGGGGGACGCGCGGCGGCGCCAGGAGGCCGAAGCGCGTCAGGCGTTCGAGCAGGCCGAGGCCCGTGGATACGAGGCGGGCCTGGCGCGGGCGCAGACGGAGATGCGCGCGCGCCAGGCCGCGCTCGATGAGCGCCTCAAGCATTTCGACGAGGTGCTGGGGCAGCTGGCGAGGCCGCTCACCCAGCTCGACGCCGAGGTCGAACGGGAGCTCGTGCAGCTCGCCCTGGTGACCGGTCGGCAGCTGGCCCGCCGGGAACTGCGCCTGGAGCCTGCGCAGGTGATCGCCATCGTGCGCGAGGCGCTGGCGCAACTGCCGGTCGCGGCGCGCGAGATCAGGGTCCACCTGCACCCGGAGGATGCGGCGGCGGTGCGCGAGCGGTTGAGCGCACCGGGAACGGAGCGGGTCTGGACCCTGGTGGAGGATCCGACGCAGTCGCGCGGCGGCTGCCTGGTGCACAGCGAAGTCTCTCGCGTCGACGCCCGGTTCGAGAGCCGCGTGGCCGCGATTGCCGCGAGCGCGCTCGGCGATGAGCGCGGCGCGGCCCGGGAGGAACGATGAGCGAGGCCGCGCCGCACGGCGCGCCCCGCTGGGCCGAGCGGCTGCGACGCGGCGTGCTCGCCGTGGAACGGACCGCGCCGCCGGCCGCGGAAGGCTCGCTGACCCGCATGATCGGCCTGACGCTCGAGGCGGCCGGCTGTCAGGCCGCGGTCGGCGATTGCTGCGACGTGATCGCCGGCGACGGCTCGCGCATCGAGTCGGAAGTGGTGGGGTTCTCGGGCGACAGACTGTATCTGATGCCGGCGGGGGATGCGCACGGCCTGGGGCCGAATGCGCGCGTCATCCCGCGTCAGCGCGCCGGCAGCGTGCGCGTCGGCCCGCAGCTGCTCGGCCGGATCATCGATGGCGGCGCTGAGCCGCTCGATGGCCTCGGCCCGCTCGCGTGCGCCGAGGCGGTTCGCCTCACCGGCAGACCCATCAATCCGCTCGCGCGCCATCCGATCAGTGAGCCGCTCGACGTCGGCATCCGTGCGATCAATGCGCTGGCCACGGTCGGCCGCGGTCAGCGCGTCGGGCTGTTCGCCGGCAGCGGTGTCGGCAAGAGCGTGCTGCTCGGCATGATGGCCCGCTACACGAGCGCGCAGGTGATCGTGGTCGGACTGATCGGCGAGCGTGGCCGCGAAGTGAAGGAGTTCGTCGAGCGCATCCTCGGCCCGAAGGATCGGGCCCGCGCCGTGGTGGTGGCCGCGCCGGCGGACGCCCCGCCGCTGATGCGTCTGCACGGCGCCTGGCTCGCCACGGCGATTGCCGAGTATTTCCGGGATCAGGGCGCGAGCGTGCTGCTGCTGATGGATTCCCTGACGCGCTTCGCCCAGGCGCAGCGCGAAATCGCGCTCGCCATCGGCGAGGCGCCGGCCACCAAGGGCTATCCGCCTTCGGTGTTCGCGCGGCTGCCGCAGCTGGTCGAGCGCGCGGGCAACGGCGCCGAGGGCTCCGGATCCATCACGGCGTTCTACACCGTGCTCACCGAAGGCGATGACCATAACGATCCGATCGCGGATGCCGCCCGGGCGATTCTCGACGGACACATCGTGTTGTCCCGCCGGATCGCCGAGGGCGGCCACTATCCGGCGATCGACATGGAGGCCTCGGTCAGCCGGGCGATGCACGAGATTGCCACGCCGGAGCATTTCGCGAGCGCGCGGCAGTTCCGCCAGATGCTCTCCACCTACCAGCAGCACCGCGACCTGGTGGCGATCGGCGCCTACCAGAAAGGCGGCGATCCACGGGTCGATCAGGCCATCAGCCTCTGGCCGCGCATGGAGCGCTTCCTGCAGCAGGACATGCACGAGCGGGTCGGCCTGGCGGCGAGCCTCGCGGCGCTCGATGAGGTGTTCACCGGAAACAACACATGAAGAAAACACAGAGAATCGACATGGTGCAGCGCGTCGTCGACGACGTCGAGCGGCGCAAGGCGGAGGCGCTCGCCGAGTGTGACCGGCGCGTGCACGAGGCACGGACCCGGCTCGATGAGCTGCACAGCTACCGGGCGGCCTACCTGCAGGATTTCAACCTGCGGGCGCAGACCGGTCTCGGCGGCGCCGCGGCGCGCGAGTACCAGGTGTTTCTCGGCCGGCTCGACGAGGCGCTGCGCTTTCAGGCGCAGGTCCTGACACAGGCCGAGGTGCAGCGCGGCGCGGAGCTGGAGAACTGGCGCGGCGCGGCGCGGCGTGCCGCCGCGGTCGACACGCTTGCCAGACACTGGCGTGCCGAGGAGCGCCGCGCCGAGGACCGGCGCGAGCAGCACGAGACCGACGAGCGCTCGTTGCAACAGTGGAATCGGGGGCGTCATGCCGGTGTCCGCTGAAGCCGTACTGTTGCCGCCGCTGCCCGCGGGGCCCCAGCCCTCCGCGGTGGCGGCCGGCGGCTCGGCCAGCCCCACCGCCACGGTGCTCTCAGGCAGCGACCCGGGTCGCGCGGGTGAGGCGCCGAGCGCGGCCGGCGCCGAGACCGCGGTGGACGGTGCCGGGCCACGCTCGGCGCCCGGGCGTGCCGCGGGCCGCAAGTCCGGCGCCGACGGACAGCGCGCAAGTGCCGCGCAGGCGCGTCCGGCCCCTGCGGCGGCGGCCCGCTCAGCGGCGAAACCGGCGCCGGCCGCCGGGGACTTCTCACAGACACTCGCGCAATCGCTGGCCGCGCACACCCCAGCCGGTGTGGACGGGCCGCCGCGGACGCCCACGCCCCCGGAAAAGACCGCGGGCCGCGGCGGCGCGGCGCAGGCGCCGGTCCGGGACAAAAAGGCCAACCCGGTTGAGAGCGCGCTGGCGCTGGTCTCGCACGCCATGGGCGCGGCCGCGGTGCCACTGGCGAGCGGCGTGGCGAGCGCCCGAGGCGCCGCGGCCGGTCCGGCCGGCGGCGCGGCTCCAGGCGCGGTGACATCGATGTCGGTTACGGCCGGTGGACGCCCGGCGGCCCACCCGGTGCCGACGGCACTCGCGCACGCGGCCACCGCGCCGACCACCGCGCCGGCCTCCACCGCGGCCTCGGCTGGTGCGTCGGCACATAACCCGGCGCCGAACGCTTCGACCGTGGCGCTCGGCGCCGCGCAGCTCGGCGTCAATGCAAACCTTGCGACCCACGGTCGTCCCGCCGCGCCACCGGCCGCATTGAGCGCGGCTGTCGGGACGGGCGCCTGGACCGAGGAGCTCGGCGCCAGGTTGACCTGGATGAGCCACCAGGGAATCCAGTCGGCTTCGCTGCAACTGTCTCCGGAGCACCTCGGACCGCTGCAGGTGAGCATCTCGGTGCATCACGGACAGGCGAGCGTGTGGTTCGGCGCGGCGCACACCGAAACCCGCCAGGCGCTCGAGCGGAGCATGCCGCAGCTGCGCCAGATGTTCGCGAGCCAGGGGCTGACACTCGGCGACTCGGGAGTGTCGCGCGACTCCCCGGGCAACGGCGCGCCACGGCAGAACGCGCCGCGGCCGCCCGATCCCGGGGCCGGCGCCGGCGCGCACGCCGAGGGACTGGGGGCCTCTCTGAGCCCGGGGGTCGGACTGGTGGATACCTACGCCTGAGGGCTGCCGGCCCGGTGCCGCCCCGCTCGGCCGGGCGAGCCGGTGCGCGCCAATGCAGCAGTGCCGATCCCGGCGACTACGGCGCGCGCGGCGGGCTCAGCCGCCCGGCGATCTGGCGGCGGTGGCGGCGGAAGGCGATCTTGCCGATCAGGGAGGCGACCGCGTCATCGAGCGGCACGAAGCGCACCGTGAGCTCGCCGCCGCCCGTGACGGCGGTGGCGCTGCCCGCAAAGCGCAGCGGCTGGGCCACGCACTCGCGCAGGTAGATCTCCACGATGCCCGGCGCGCCCACTTCGGGCGGGGGCTGCGAGAGCCGCCACTCGGCGCCGAGGGCATTGAAGCACACCGCCACGGCCGGCGGGCGCGGCTGGTTGACGCAGAGCATCTGACCGACCAGGTCGAGCAGCAACGTGAGCTTGCGATCGAGCCGCTGCAGCTCGGTCCCGAGCGGTGAATTCTCATCGGACAGCTCGGGGCCGCGATCCTCCAGATCGTCCCAGGCCCGCAGGATCTGATAATTGCGCTCCGAGAGTCCGGCGAGACTCTGCGGGTCGGGCGGCGCCGCCGCGGGTCGCCACAGCACCGGCAGCACATCCTGTACCGCGAGTTCCTCGTACAGCACGACCGTGTCAGTGAAGTCGGACATGGGTCGGCCGGGCGGCGCGGGCCGGTCTCAGGGACGGGCGGCGGGCAGCTTCGTGACGTTGCCGGCGCCCGGCCACTCGTCGCGGAAGAAGCGTCGCACCAGCATGGCCTGTTCCAACCGGCCGCGACGCACGTAAGTCTGGTAGAGCAGATCTTTCATCACCTCGAGCAGGATGTCGGCCTCGTTGCTGTCGAGCAGCGGAATGCCCGGACGGGGGTCGGAAGCGATGCCGAACAGCACGCTCCTCACCTTGTGGAAGATCTCCGGTGTCAGCCCCGCGAGCTCGCGCACTTCGTTGAGCGCATCGAACAGCTTCAGCTTGCCGGCCTCGCCGAGATCGGCGAAAACCGCCCGTGCGGTCCGCCGGCACATCGAGGCGAAGGCGTTCCAGGCGCCGACACTGAAGCAGCCGAGCGCCTCGCGGAACAGCATCTCCACCTCCTCCGGCAGGTGGGTGAAGTCGAATCTCTCCCGCGCCCGCTCGATCTCGGTGAACTGCGGCGCCAGCTCGATTCTGGCCGGGCCGTATGCGCGCACCGTGAAGCGCAGGAACACCGGGGCGCGGCAGGCATCGCAGCGGAACACCGTGCCGACCTGGGCCGGTTGGTCGGCCTGCAGCGCTTCGAAGCGCGGCACGGCCACGGGAGTGATGTGGGCGATGACCTGACAGTGCGGGCAGGTCAGCGCGAGCACCCTGCCCGGTTCGAGGATCAGCCGGCTTTCCGGGTCGATGTAAGGCATGGCGTGACGATTGTTGCTCGTATAATGCCACTCCCGGCCGGTGAGTTTAGCCTATCCGGAGACGCTCCGCCCTCCGATCAGCGCGGCCACGTCCACCAGCACCCGAGGCAGCGTGATCCCGCCGTGGGCGAGCAGGTACCTCGGTTGCCAGTGCGGATCGAACCGCGCCAGGTACTGGCGCAACTGCTCGATGTGCTCGAAGTGCTCGCCATGGGCGAACACGTAGCTGCCGGTGCGGTGCCAGGCCGGGGCGAGCGGATGGCGATCGAGATCGGCCAGCGGCGCCATGCCGAGATCGATCCACTGGTAGCCCTGGGCACGCCCCCAGCGCATGATCTCGATCAGCAGGTAATCGATGATGCCGGATGGGGCATCGGGTCCGAAGCGCATCAGATCGACCGCGAGCTCGGCGCGGGTGCCGGTCACCCACAGGTTGGCGAATGCCACCGGCCTCACGCCATGGCGGACGATCGCGAGCGGGAAGCGGCGCAGATAGCGGTGGGAGAAAAAGCCGACCGAGAAACGCCGCTCCCCGGTCGACTGGCGCGCCAGCCACGCATCCGAGATCCGTTCCAGGGCGGGCATGAGGGGCTCGGCATGGCTGCCCGGCAGGATTTCGAACGACAGGCCGGCGCCCCTGACGCGCCGGTGCGCCTGGCGCAGCGCCGCGCGCGAGGGATCCGCGAGGCTGAAAGCAGGCAGCGGCACCCGCGCCTGCTCGCCGATCTGCAGCGGCGCCAGCCCGAGATCGGTGTACAGGGCCAGCCATTCAGAGCCGGTCTGGTAAAACACCGGATGCCCGCCGTGACGGTCGACCATCTGCTGGAAGCGCCTGACCAGCTCCTCGGCGCCGGAGCGCTCGCCGATCGGATCACCGAGCGCCACCCAGCTGCGCCCGGCGATCTGGTACATGAGAAACACATCGCCCGCATCGGAAAACAACAGCCGTTTGTCGCCGCTCAGCGCGGCGTTGGCCAGGCTGTGGTCGTCGCGCTCGATGAGGGCGCCGGCCCGCTCGAGATCGACCGGGCCGGCGGCCGACGGCTCAGGCCGCGCCGGCCGCAGCAGATTCACCAGCAGATAGCCGCTCGCGAGCAGTGAGACGACGAGCGAGGCGCGCAGCATCCGCGCCGCGCCGGCCTGCGGCGCGAAGGTCCACCACAACTCGCCGCGATAGGGCACGTGCCGGTACAGCAGCAGGCCCGCCCACACCGACAGCAGCACGATGCCGCCGACGCTCGCCACCCAGATGGGGCTGAAACGCTCATCGAGCAGGGCGGTCGGGCGGTAGAACGCGTCTCGGCCGAGCGTCAGGACCGCGAGCGCGA
>JAJYTX010000122.1 GCA_021792815.1 Pseudomonadota bacterium | reverse complement strand
CATCACGGTGAACGCGGTCTGTCCAGGCTACACCGACACGGACATCGTGAAACAGGCGCTCGGCAACATTCAAGCCAGAACCGGGCGCAGCGAGCAGCAGGCGCTGGATGCGCTGCTCAGCAGCAACCCACAGCGGCGTCTCATAGCGCCGCGGGAAGTCGCCCACGCGGTGCTCTGGCTGTGTCGTCCCGGCACGGAGAGCGTGACGGGCCAGAGCCTCGTGATCGCGGGAGGAGAAGTCACCTGATGGCAAGCAGCAAGATCGTCTTGAAATCCGTTCCGGCCGCGGTCGATGCGGAGACCCGCGTGCATAATGATCACCACGCCTCCGTTCGCCTCTGGCTGCGCCTGCTCTCGTGCACCGGTCAGATCGAGAATCGCATCCGCCAGAGACTGCAGTCGAGATTCAATACCACGTTGCCCCGATTTGACCTGATGGCCCAGCTCGAGCGGGTTCCCGAAGGGCTCAAGATGAGCGAGCTGTCGAAGCGCCTGATGGTGACGGGAGGCAACGTGACCGGCATCACCGACGGACTGGAGAGGGAGGGACTGGTCGTGCGCGAGGTGGACCCCGCCGATCGTCGGGTCTATCGGGTCAAGCTCACCGCCGAGGGCGCACGTCAATTCCAGCGGATGGCCATCGAACACGAGCAGTGGCAAAACGACTTTTTTTCGGTGCTCTCCTCCAGGCAGAAAAAGCAGCTCCTGGAACTGCTGGGCGAGCTCAAGGCACACGTCATCGGCACCAGAGAGGAATGAGATCATGAGCGCGGCAAGCGAATTCGACCCGCAGGCGTATCGGCCGCAGCATTTTCTGTGGCGGCAGGAGGGACGCATAGGGGTGGTGACGCTCAATCGGCCGGAGCGCAAAAATCCGCTCACCTTCGACTCCTACGCCGAGCTGCGCGACCTGTTCCGCGCATTGAGCACGACGAACCGCGTTCGGACGATCGTCATCACGGGCGCCGGCGACAACTTCTGCTCTGGCGGCGACGTGCACGAGATCATCGGTCCGCTCACGCAAATGACCGCGCAAGGCCTGCTCGATTTCACCCGCATGACCGGCGATGTGGTCAAGGCAATGCGGGCCTGTCCGCAGCCCATCCTGGCAGCGGTCGATGGCGTATGCGCCGGCGCCGGCGCGATCCTCGCCATGGCGTGCGACTTCCGGCTGGGCACGCCCCGGACGAAGACGGCGTTCCTGTTCACCCGCGTCGGCCTGGCCGGATGTGACATGGGTGCCTGCTCCATTCTGCCGCGCATCATCGGCCAGGGTCGCGCCTCGGAACTTCTTTATACCGGACGTTCGATGTCGGCCGAAGAAGCACTCGCCTGGGGGTTCTTCAACCGGCTCGTGGCGCCCGAGACCGTCCTCGAGGAGACGATGCAACTCGCCGAGAGGATCGCCACCGGGCCGACGTTCGCGCACGCCATGACGAAGAAGATGCTGCACGCCGAGTGGCACCTGCCGGTCGATGCGGCCATCGACGCGGAAGCGCAGGCACAGGCCGTGTGCATGCAGACCGAGGACTTCCGGCGCGCCTATCGCGCATTCGTCGCCAAGCAGCAGCCTCACTTCGAGGGGGATTGAGCCCCGTGGCGAACAGCAGCTGCCTCGATTGGCCGTTTTTCACCGACCGGCACCGTCAGCTGGCCGCGGATCTGCACGCCTGGGCTGCGGCACGGTTCTCGCAGCGCGACACGGCGGAGGACCGTGAATCGGTCGATGCGGCCTGTCGCCGGATCGTCCTCGACCTCGGCAAGGCCGGTTGGACCCGTTATTGCCTGTCCGCGGCGGCCGATCGCGGCGCGGCGGACAGCTTCGACGTGCGTGCGCTCGCCTTGATCCGCGAGACTCTGGCACGACACGATGCCCTAGCGGACTTCGCGTTCGCCATGCAGGGTCTGGGCAGTGGCGCCATTTCTCTGGCCGGATCGCAGGACATTCAGGCTCGCTATCTGCCCCGTGTCGCCGCAGGCGAGGCCATCGCGGCCTTCGCACTGTCCGAGCCCAATGCCGGATCGGACGTCGCGGCGCTGCAATGCCGCGCGACACGCACCGCGGACGGCTACAGACTCGACGGCGAGAAGACCTGGATTTCCAATGGCGGAATCGCCGATTTCTACTGCGTGTTTGCACGCACCAGCGCACCGCAGATCCGATCCGACGGCACTACTTCGGCCGATGGGATCAGCGCGTTCGTGGTCGATGCCACCGCGCCGGGACTTTCGATCGCGTCGCGGATCGATACGCTCTCGCCGCATCCGCTTGCAACCCTGCAATTTCAGGACTGCCGCGTGCCGGCTGCGCAGCGCCTCGGCGCCGAGGGAGACGGGTTCAAGCTCGCCATGCGCACCCTCGATGTGTTCCGGACTTCGGTCGCCGCCGCCGCAGTCGGCTTTGCCCAGCGGGCACTCGATGAAGCCCTCGCCCATTGCACCGACCGGCGCCTGTTCGGACGAAGTCTCGCGGATTTTCAGCTCACTCAGGCGGCACTTGCCGATATGGCGACCGGCATCGATGCTGCGCGCCTGCTGACCTATCGGGCGGCGTGGCTGCGCGACCGCGGGGATCGCGCCACGGGCGAGGTGGCCATGGCAAAGATGGCTGCCACCGAAACCGCGCAACAGGTGATCGATCGGGCCGTACAGATGTTCGGCGGCCGCGGTGTGCGCCGCGGCGAGATTGTCGAGCGGCTGTATCGCGACATTCGCGCGCTGCGCATCTATGAAGGAGCCACTGAAGTGCAGAAGCTGATCATTGGCCGCGCTCTCATCCAACGCGCGGCAGGGAGACCCTCGTGAGCACACCGAGATCCCTCCAGCCGTCGGACTGGCCGCGTCCAGCGGGCTACAGCAACGGCGTGCTGGCGCAGGGCCGCCAGGTGTTCATCGCGGGCCAGATCGGCTGGGACCCGCTCACGGGCCGCTTCGCGAGCACATCCCTGGTCGATCAGGTCGCCCAGGCGCTCAAGAATGTACTCGCCGTGTTGGCGCAGGCGCAGGGCTCGCCTGAGCACATTGTCCGGATGACGTGGTATCTGGCGAGCCGGGATGAATATCTGGCGCGGCTCAAGGAGATCGGCGCGGCCTACCGCGAGGTGATGGGCAAGCATTTCCCCGCCATGACGGCCGTACAGGTTGCCGGCTTCGTCGAGGCAGACGCGAAGGTCGAGATCGAGGCAACCGCCGTGGTGCCGTGACCCACCCGCGCCATCCCGGTCACATGACCAGCCCTTCGACCAGACAGCCCATCGCGCCATCCAACCATGTGGCGACCGCCTGAACGGATCCGGCATACTCCCTCGCCCGGCCGCTGGCCCAGCGCCGCCGAGGCGGCCAGCTCACGGCTGTTCTCTCCGGTGCGGATCGCAGGCCTGACGCTTCGGCAGCGCACATGGATTCCGGCCATGGTCCCGTGGCGCGCAACCGCCGAGGGATTGGTGACGCAGGAGGTGCTCGAGTGGTACGCGCGGTTTGCGCGCGGACGCCCGGGGGCGCTCGTGGTGGAGGCCACGGGCATTCGGGACGTGCCGAGCGGACCGCTGCTGCGCATCAGCCACGATCGGTTCCTGCCCGGCCTTCGGGAACTGGTGCGCGTAGTGCGTGCGGCGAGCGGCGGCGAAACGCGACTGTTCATTCAACTCATCGACTTCCTGGCCATCCGGCGCCGGCCGGACCCCTCGAGGTACTTTGCGGAGTTTCTTGCGATCTCGGACCGCCACCGGCAGGCGCATGGCGATCGAGATGCCTCGGACGAGGAGGTGCGGGCATGGCTCGCCGCACGGCCGCCTGCGGAACTGGCGCAGATCCTCGACCGGCGGGAGCTCGAAGCCCTCGAGTATGGCTACCGGGAGCGTGTCACCGACACCCATCTGGAACACATCCGCGCACTGCCCTCGCAGCTCCCCGACCTGTTCGCCGACGCGGCGCGGCGTGCGCGCGAATGCGGTTTCGACGGCGTCGAGCTTCACTATGCTCACGCGTATACGATGGCCTCATTCCTTTCCCGACACAACGTGCGCGCCGACGGTTACGGCGGCGAGATCTCCAATCGCGCGCGACTGCCGCTGGAAGTCTTCGCGCAGGTGCGCCTGACCGTCGGGGATGATTATGCGGTCGGCTGTCGCCTTCTCGCCGACGAGTGCATCGATGGCGGCTCGACCGTGCAGGACGCAACCTACTTCGCGATCGGGTTCGCGCACGCCGGCATGGATTTTCTGTCGCTGTCGCGCGGAGGAAAATTCGACGATGCCCTGCAGCCGAAGATCGGCGCGGCCGCCTACCCATATACGGGCAGGAGCGGTTACGAATGCATGCCCTCGTACTATTCCGACACTCGCGGCCCCTTTGGCCGGAACCTGGAGGCGTCGGCACGCATACGCGCGGTGCTGCGCGAGCAGCGATTGAACACGCCGGTCGTCGTCGCCGGTGGCATTCACAACTTCGAGCAGGCCGAAGCCCTGCTCGCGCAGGGCATGGCGGACATCGTCGGCTTCGCCCGCCAGGCGCTCGCTGATCCCGACTGGTTCCGGAAAGTCCTCCAGGGCCGGGGCGATGCCGTACGGCTCTGCCTCTACACGAACTACTGTGAGGCCCTCGACCAGCGCCACCGAGAGGTGACCTGCGAGCTGTGGGACCGCGAGCGGCTCGATGAGCCCGGGGTCAGACTCTCCGCCGACGGCAAGCGGCGGCTGACCCCGCCGGCCTGGGAGCCTGGCGATGCCGGCTACCCGTCAGCCGCGGTACCGGAGGCAGCCCTACCTGCAGCAGCAGATTCCGGCCCGGCGGGAAGCAGTCCGCTCTACCGGAGCAAACACCCCGACCGGCCAGCCTGAGCCGCTCGAGCCGCACGCGGCTCGGCACGCCCCCGGGGCGATGTCAGCGGCGGACCACGGATCGCTCCACCCGGAACCGCCTCCTGCAGTCGCCGACCGCCGCAACCAGCATGATCCACCGATCGCCGGGACCCGAGTGGTCAGTCCAGGCTGAACAGGCTGTCGAGATCGTGTTTGGAATAGACGCGGAATGCGATCAGCGTCTCCGTGCGGGTGATGCCCGCAACACCCCTGATTCGGTCGGCGACGACGTCCGCGAGCGCCTCGTTCTCCTTCACCCGGACGACCGCAACCAAGTCGTAATTGCCGGAAACGGAGTACACCTCCGAGATGCCGGGCATGTCGCTCAGCGCATCGGCGACCGCCCCTGTGCGCGCCGGCTCGACGTTGATCAGGATAACTGCTGTGACCATTGTTGCTTTCACCCCTATCGGCGCGGCCTGGTGCGTTGCACCCGCTGGGTGCCCGTTCGGGGCAGCCGTCGCGCCTGCACATTCGCCCGATCGTACCGGTCATGGGCAATCCACCCTTCGACCCAGCACTGTGAGAGGCGCGCTACGATCTGCGCGTGCGTTCCGCGCCCGGAACCGATCGCGACCGGACGATCCGGCCTCGCGCGCCGATCATATCATCCGTGCCAGCCTCGGACCACAATACTCCGGCCGGTTGATACTGTTAATATTGAGCGGCCTGCTCCTCGAAGGCAATCGCCGTTGACTTTCCGAGGCAGCTGGACCGGCCGGCGCAGCCACCGGACAGCAGTGGCTCATCCACGACGGGAGACGGCAATTTCATGTCGACATTCAGTACCGACGTCGAGGTCCGATTCGGGCACTGTGATCCCGCCGGCATCGTCTACTACCCACGCTATTTCGAAATGATCAATGGCGTGGTGGAGGATTGGCTCGCACACGGCATCGGCGTCAGCATGCCGGCTCTGCTCTATGAACGGCAACTCGTGGTGCCGACCGTTTCCTTCACGGTCGAATTCCCGTTGCCGTCACGGTTCGGGGATGTGCTGACGTTCATGATTCACGTGTCAAAGATCGGCCGCACGTCGAGCACTCAGGCGATCCGTGCCGTTTGCAACGGTGAGGACCGTCTGGTCGGCCGCCAGGTGATCGTATGGGTGTCGGCCGACAAGCGGCGTCCGCAGCCAATTCCGGATGATATCCGCGCGCGACTTGCGACCTTCCTCGTCGCACCTCCCGCCGATCGAGGCTTCGACATGCACCGACCGTCGTAGCCGGAACGAAGACGGCCGAGACGCTTGAACTCCGCACGGCACGGCATGGGAAGCCCTGGCCGCAACCAGCCGGCCCGTACCGACGATGCGCCAGAGTCATTTGCATACCGAACACAAAACCACGACACCGGTGCCGGACGATACGTGCCAGTCGACCGATGCCTGTACGCCGGGTTCCGCCGCCCCACGCCGCATGATTGTATCTAATTGATTATATTGATGTTTTTAATGTTTCATGGTTGAGGGATTTTGGTGCGCTGGCGGCGCGTGTCCGGGCCGCAATTGACCCCTTGATGGGCCTGTATACAATGTGGGGCCATGGCACGCCGACTGATCACGTTGTCGGTTGAGGGCATGGCGGCGACCCTGCGCCGATGCCGTCATTGCGGCCGGGTCATGATCGCGTTCAGCTTTGATGATGGCAGCGTCCACCGCCCCGCGCATTGACCGGGGCGCACGGGGAGCGGCCGGGGCGGTCGGCTGACGGTGGCCGCAAAGCCGCTCCAGCTGGCTCGCGCCTGCGGCCCGATCTGTGGCAACGCCTGAACAAACGTACATGATGCGTGCTCATTGACACGGCAGCTCCAAGGAATGCGATGAAGAGAACGTCTCCGATCAAGAAGGAAGCAACCCTGCGCGAGCAGGTATTTCAGATCCTGGTCAATGAGCTGAAGAGCGCCCAATTCGCTCCGGGGGAACGCATCACCGAGGAAGGGCTCGCCAAGCGGCTCGGGGTGTCCCGCACTCCGATTCGAGAGGCGCTGGGTCAACTCACTAAACAGGGGATCCTGCACGCGCGGCCCGGGGGCGGCTACGTGGTGCCGTCACCGTCGATCGAAGAAATACGCCAGATCATCGCGGTCCGCGCCCTGCTCGAACCTGCCGCGGTGCGCATGGCGGCGCAGGAGTATGGTCCTGCCGAACTGGAAAGGATTTCGCGATCAATAGACGCCGAGTCCCGGGCCTCACCGCGTGCGCAACCGGGAATGTTCGCGAAGGCAAACGAGGACTTCAGGCACGCCATCTTCGACGGCATCTCGAACCGGGTGCTGAGTTCCGTAATCGCACAGTTTGCCGGCCACCTGCATTTCATCCGGGGTGCGACCCTGAATGACATGGAGCTGCGCCGGGAAATCGTCAGCCGCCAGGAAAAGATCCGGGACGCGCTCGCGAATCGCGACCCCGACCTGGCGGAAGGTCTTTGGCGTTCCTACCTGAAGCTCACCGAAGAGGCGCTCA
>JAJYTX010000121.1 GCA_021792815.1 Pseudomonadota bacterium | reverse complement strand
GGCGTCGAGATCATCGGCACCGCGACCCACAAGGCATCGGTGCTTTCGTTCACGATGGAAGGATGCCACCCGCATGATCTCGGCACGATCCTCGACGCCGAGGGCGTGGCGATCCGTACCGGCCACCATTGCGCGATGCCGGTGATGACCTTCTTCGACATTCCGGCGACCGCCCGTGCCTCCTTCGGCTGCTACAACACCGAAGGAGACGTCGAAGCCCTGGCCGCCGCCCTCGGCAAAGCACGCGAGGTGTTCGGTTGATGGACCTGAAGGACCTGTACCGCGACGTGATCCTGGATCACAACAAACGGCCGCGCAATTTCGGTTCGCTCGCGCCCGCGGATGCGCACGCCGAAGGGCACAATCCTTTGTGCGGCGACCGCCTGACCGTCTGGTTGCGGATGAACGGGGAGCGCATCGAGGATATCCGCTTCGAGGGCAAGGGGTGCGCGATCTCGACCGCATCCGCCTCGCTGATGACCGAGGCGGTCAAGGGCAAGGACCGGGCCGCCGTCATGGCGCTGTACGGCAGAATCCACGCGTTGCTCACGCAGCAGGATGCCGTGCCGGATGCCACGCTCGGCAAGCTCGCCGCCCTGTCAGGCGTGCGCGAGTTCCCCGCGCGAGTCAAATGCGCCAGCCTCTGCTGGCACACGCTCGGTGCCGCTCTGGAGCGCAGCGCCGACACAGTCACCACGGAGTGACCGCAGCCCATGCGCAGCTACGACAATGAGCCCTTCGTCGTCAACCGTGAAGTCCGCGCGGTGATCGTCCCCGCCGGCACCGAGCTCAACCTGCAGCCCGGCACGTCCGGCTACATCACCCAGGCGCTCGGCGGCAGCTTCACCGTGTACATCGAGGGCAACCTGTACCGCATCAGCGGCGAGGATGCCGATGCCATCGGCCAGGAGCGGGTGGCCCCTCCGGAGCTGCCCCCCAACGCCACCGAAGCCGATGTGCTCAAGCTGGCGTGGGACCAGATGCGCACCTGCTACGATCCGGAAATCCCGGTCAACATCGTCGACCTGGGGCTGATATACGACTGCAGCGTGCACGCCAACCAGGACGGCACGCGCTCCATCGACGTCATGCTCACTCTCACCGCGCCGGGCTGCGGCATGGGCGAGATCCTGGTGGATGATGTCAAAGACAAGATCAGGCGCATTCCCACCGTGAGCGAGGTGCGCGTCGAGCTGACCTTCGATCCGCCCTGGAACCACAGCATGATGTCCGAGACGGCGCGCCTGCAGACCGGGATGTTCTGATGAGCTGGATGGATGTGGCGAGCGCGGCGCAACTCGACGGCGGCTCGCCCCTGCCCGTGGACCTCGACGGCATTGCCGTGATGGTGGTGCGCTGCGGCGGCGAGATCTACGCGGTCGACGACGTGTGCACTCACGACGGCGAGCCCCTGGAAGGCGCCGAGGTCGAATCCTGCGAGATCGTCTGCCCGCGTCACGGCGCGCGCTTCTGCCTGCGGACCGGTCAGGCACTCACTCCGCCGGCCTACGAGCCGCTGCGCACCTATGGCGTGCGCATCGAGGGCGGGCGGGTTCTCATCGAGCGCCCCGACTGATCCGGCACGGCGGAATCGGCGCCGCGGCCCGGATCCCGAGAGACCGCACCGCACGACCCGCGGGCACGCCCGGGGCGATCGTGATCGAGCCGCCCCTCATGTGACGCGGCGCAGGACGCTGCGCAGCGTCTCGACCATGGTGCGGATTTCCTCTTCGCTGCTGACGAAGGGCGGGGCCACCGCGATCGTATCGGCGGTGAAGCGCAGCAGCAGTCCCGCCTCCACGCCCCGCTCGAACACTTCCCTCGCTCTCGCCCCCGGCTGGCCCTCGCGCGGACCGAACTCCACGGCGGCGGCGAGGCCGATGTTGCGGATGTCGATGACGTGCGGCTCGTCCCGCAACGAATGCACGGCGTCCTCGAGCACTGTGGAGAGCTGCGCCGCGCGCCCGACCAGATGTTCCCTTTCCAGCACTTCGAGCGCCGCCAGCCCCGCGGCGCAGGCCATCGGATGGCCGGAGTAGGTGTATCCGTGAAACAGCTCGATGGCCTGCTCCGGTCCGCTCATCAACGCGTCGTAGATGCTCTGCCGTACGATCGCGCCACCCATCGGGATCACGCCGTTGGTGACGGCTTTGGCGAACACGATGATGTCCGGCGTGACCCCGAGCCGCTGCGCGGCGAAATTGCCGCCCAGCCGGCCGAATCCGGTGATGACCTCGTCGAAGATCAGCAGGATCCCGTGCCGGGTGCAGATCTCGCGCAGACGCTCCAGATACCCCACCGGCGGAACGATCACGCCCGTCGAGCCCTGCATCGGCTCGACGATCACCGCGGCGATGGTCGAGGCGTCATGCAACGCGATCAGCCGCTCCAACACGTCGGCCAGATGCGCACCCCAGGCCGGCTGACCGCGGCTGAAGCGCATGTGAGCCGGATCGAGGGTGTGGGGCAGATGATCCACGAACGGAGCGCTGAGTGCACCGAACACGCGGCGGTTGGCCGCGATGCCGCCGGCCGAGATTCCACCGATCCCCACGCCGTGATAGGCCCGTTCCCGGCCGATGATCCGCACCCGGCCCGCCTCGCCGCGCGCATGGTGGTACGCCAGCGCGATCTTCAGCGCGCTGTCGACGGCTTCCGACCCGGAGTTGGCGAAAAAGACCCGGCTCAGCCCCTCGGGCGCCCAGCGCGCGATCCGCGCCGCGAGTTCGAACACCTTGGGGTGCCCCACCTGAAACGTGGGTGCGAAGTCCAGTTCGGCCGCCTGTGCGCTCACGGCCGCGATGATCTCCGGCCTGCCATGCCCGAGCGGGCTGCACCACAGGCCCGAGAGGCAGTCAAAGACCCGCCGGCCGTCGGGCAGAGTGAAGTAGGCCCCTTTGGCCCCGGCCACCAGGGTCGGATGGCTTTTGAAATACCGGTTGGCCGTGAAGGGCATCCAGAAGGCGGAAAGATCGGGAGCGTTCGTGTTCATCGGTCCAATATGGGCTCCGGCCGGTCGGTCACCGAGCTACACTCATGCAGATAGATCGCCAGACTGTATAGGCCGGATCTACGATACAGTAGACGTGAACGCCCCGCTTTCCATTCCCCTCACCCGGGTCGAGGCGATGTCGGCCGACCTGCGCGCCCGGATCGTCGCCGGGCACCTGAGTCCCGGTGAGCGGCTGCCTTCGGTTCGCGTGCTGGCCCGCACTCGAGGCGTCAGCCCGTTCACGGCCGCCAGAGTGTATGAGCTGCTGGTCGCCGAGGGCCTCATCGAGGCGCGCCGTGGGTCTGGCTACTATGTTGCTCGCGACGCCGGCGCTTTCGGCGCCCGCCACCTGGGCGGTGCCGAGCCGCTCGTCGACTCCCTTTGGGCGCTGCGGCGTGACTACGAGCAGCCCCTGCAGGTCGATGCCGGCTGCGGCTGGCTGCCGCCGGAGTGGCTGTTCGGGGACGGTGTCCGCGCGGCGCTCACCCAGGTTGCCCGCCGCCCCGCGGCCTACGCGGGCCGGTACGGCAGCAGCTATGGCCTGCGTGCCCTGCGGCACCACCTGGCACGCCAGCTGACGCTGCGCGGCGTGGACTGCACCGAGGAACAGATCGTGCTGACCCACGGGGCCAGCCAGGCGCTCGAGCTCGTGATCGCCGCACTCACCCGACCGGGCGAAGCGGTGCTGGTCGACGATCCGGGCTACCCGTACGTGCTCGCCATGCTGCGTGCCCGCGGCGCGCATCCGGTGGGCGTCCCGCGCACGGACGGCGGCCCGGACGCCGGCGCGCTGCACAACCTCGCCACTGCGACGCGGGCACGGCTGTTCATCACCAACACAACCTTTCAGAACCCCACCGGCACGAGCACTTCCGCCCAGACTGCGCACGCGGTGCTGCGCGCAGCCGAACAGCACGGCCTCACCATCTGTGAAGACGAGATCTTTGCCGAGCTCTCGCCCGAGCGGGTCACCGCCCTCGCCTCGCTCGAACCGCTGGAACGGGTCATCCACATCGGCAGCTTCTCCAAGACCATCGCTCCGAGCCTGCGCGTGGGCTACCTGGTGGCACGCAGCGATCGGGCCGCGGAACTGGCGGCTCTGAAAAACCTGACGGCGCTCAGCTCCTCGGAGCTGGCCGAGCACATCGTACTCGCCATCCTGACCGGGGGCCGGCATCGCACGCATCTCGAGCAGCTGCGGCGCCGCATCGCCGAAGCACGTGCGCGCCTTGCCCGGCGGTTCCGCGACGCGGGGCTGGAGCTCACGCCGCGAGGCGGCGGAATGTTCCTGTGGGCGAAGATTCCCGCGGGCGATCCCGCGACGATCCGGCAGCGTGCCCGGTCGCAAGGCATCCTGCTTGCCCCGTCGGAGATCTTCCATCCGGACGGTCGATCGAGCGGCTACTGGCGGTTCAACGTGGCCTATGCCGACGACGAGCGCCTGTATGGGTTCCTGCGCAACCTGCCGTGCTGAATGAAGCGCCGTGCCCGGACGCACAGGCGCCGCCCCCGGCGATCGCCCGCCGGGATGCGGTCAGCGACGCGCATCCGCCCGATCCGCTCCACTCGGCCCGCCCGGCAGCTCGAACAGGCTGGTGGCTTCCAGATCGAGTACCGTGTCGTCATTCTGGTTGAGCATTCTCCAGCGCCATCGCAGCACACCGAGCCGGCCGCTGCTCGAGTGCCGCGTGCCGAGAACTTCGGCATCGAGCCGCAGCGCATCGCCCGGTCTCACCGGCGATGGCCACTTGAGGTAGGCAAGTCCCGGAGAGCCGATCGATCCGGAATCAATCAGCGGGCCGTCGCAGACCAGGCGCATCGCGATGGCACACGTATGCCAACCGCTCGCGATCAGACCACCCCAGCGGCTCGATCGCGCCCGCTGCGGATCGGTGTGGAACCATTGCGGATCGTATGCCTCGGCAAACGCGAGGATCTCAGGCTGCTCGACTCGGATGGGCCCGAGCTGCAGGACCTGGCCGACATGAAACTCATCGAACCGCATCAGCCACCCTCCCGCCGCAAATGTCGCCTGGCCATCGGTACACCGTTGCGGGTCGGCGCCACGCCAGCGACCCCGCATCCGATCCGCAACCCACGCATGTCAACCCGTCAGTACGTCTCGAGGTGCAGACGCCCCTGTGCCTTCAGTTGCCCGCTGAGGGCATCCCAGTCGAGGCCGGCCTGAGCACAGGCGGTGCGCAGCGCCTCTAGCACGCCCTCTTCCATCGCCTTCAGCCCGCACACGTAAATGTAGGTATTCGGGTCGCCGATCAACTCCGCGACCTCGGCCGCCCGCTCCCTGAGGGCGTCCTGCACGTGTCGCCTGGGCGCACCCTGAACTCGCGAGAATGCGAAGTTGATATCGATGAAGTCCTGCGGAAGACGCTGCAGTGGACCGAAATACGGCAGTTCCTCGGGTGAGCGCGCACCGAAGAACAGCATCAGCCGTCCGTCTTCCTGCAGATGCCGGCGACGCCTGCGTCGCTCCGTCATGGCACGCATGGGCGCCGAACCGGTTCCGGTGCAGATCATCAGCAGATGAGCGCCCGGATGGTTGGGCATCAGAAAGCTCGCGCCGTAGGGTCCGACCACCCTCACCTCATCACCGGGCCTGAGGTCGCACAGGTAGTTGGAACAGACTCCGCTCACCTGCCGACCCTGATGATCCTCCGTGACCCGCTTGACGGTGAGCGACAGATTGTTGTATCCGGGCCGCTCCCCATCGCGCGGACTCGCCACCGAGTACAGCCGCACGAAGTGCGCCCGTCCCCGCGCATCGGTGCCGGGCGGAATGATGCCGATCGTCTGCCCCTCGAGCACCGGCATGGCGTGCGCACCGAAATCGATGACGATGTGACGGATGTCGCTGCCAGCGTTCTCGGCGGTGAGGCGCAGATTTCCCACCACCTTGCCGGTGGCGGGACTGCCGAGCGAGTACAGACCCACGCGCGGGGTCTGCGCCGACCAGGGGGCCGCGACCGGCCCGCCCTGCCCCGCGGAGGCCTGCGCCGTGGCGCTCAGCACCTCGGCCGGAAGCTCCGTCCCCGGCGCGACCTCGAGTTCCTCCTGGGGCGGCAGGCTTTCCCACTTGAACTGCGCCTCGATGCTATGGGGTCTCGCCTTGAGCACCTGGCGCCAGTTGTCGATCGCCCCGGTCGGACAGGGTGAGATACAGGCATTGCAGCCTTTGCACACCTCGAATCTGACCACGTAGTTGCGATCGTCGTGGGTGATCGCGCCGATGGGACAGGTCGCCTCGCACGTATTGCAGCGGATGCAGATCTCGGGATCGATCAGATGCTGCCGGGCAATGCCCGCCGTGTCGTCGATCATATCCATGGCGAGCGCTCGGTTCGGATGCGGATCACGTGCCGGGAGGTCAACTGAAGCGCACGTACTCGAAGTGCACGGGCTGCTTGTTGATGCCCGAGGCCGGCGGTGCGATCCAGTTCGCGAACTTCCCGGCTTCCACGACCCGGCCCATCAGCGACTGCACGAAGGCACGGTCCTCGACCGTGGGCAGCCACTGTCCGACCTTCGCGGTCCACTCCGCCTCACTCACCACCTGGCCCTCCGGGGAGACCTTCAGACCCGCAAGCGGGCCGATCCGACGGTGGAATGCCTTGTGCGGCGCCTTGAGCTCGAAGGGGATTCCGGCCTTCTGAATGATGCGGTTCCATCGGCCAACCCCTGCGGCCGAGTCCTTCACGAAGTCATCGCGCAGCTTCTCATTGAGCGCGTTCAGCGCCGGCACTTCGCGAGTCACCAGCCGGCCGTCGTGCGGCTCGAGCACCGTGTAGGTCTCGCCCTTGAGCGCATGGTCGTCGGCAAGTCTCGCTTCGTCGAACCGCCCCTTGAGCCCGGTGGTGTAGAACGTCGCCGCGTTAGAGGAGACATCCGACCCGAATAGATCCAGGGTGACGCTCGAGTGGAAGTTGATGTAGCGCTGGATCGTCGGCAGATCGATGACCCCGAAGGAGCGCACGGCGGCCGGGTCCTCGACCCTGTTCTGCGCCATCACCTCGCAGGTGCGCTGAATGACCCGCCCCACGCCCGACTCGCCAACGAACATGTGATGGGCTTCCTCGGTCAGCATGAAGCGGGTGGTGCGCGAGAGCGGGTCGAAGGCCGATTCCGCCAGCGCCGAGAGCTGGAACTTGCCGTCGCGGTCAGTGAAGTACGTGAACATGAAGAACGACAGCCAGTCGGGCGTCTTCTCGTTGAAGGCGCCGAGAATGCGCGGGTTGTCCTCGGCGCCGGAGCGGCGCTCGAGGAGCGCTTCGGCCTCCTCGCGCCCATCCCGGCCGAAATAGCGGTGCAGCAGGTAGACCATCGCCCAGAG
>JAJYTX010000120.1 GCA_021792815.1 Pseudomonadota bacterium | reverse complement strand
GGATCCGGCGCCGGGCCGGGCTCAGTCGAGCTTGAATTCGATCGTGTCCCAGCGCGTGGTGTCTTCGTGCCGGGCCTGCCGGCGGATGGCGTCCACCAGGGCGCGCTCATCCCAGTCGACCACCTCGTCGGCGAGGTCCGCGAGCAGCTTCGGCACCCCCCTGCCAGAGCCGAACGGCTTCAGCAGCACCACCGCCTTCTGGCTCGCGCGGGCGTAGAGCAGCTGGAAGGTGAGCAGATCCTGGTCGCGCTCGAACAGCCCGCAGAGCGCCACGACCGCCTCGGCAGGGCTGATCTGCGCCCGCAGCTCCTGCTTCTGGGCCTCCCGGTCGCCCGCCGGCCGGCGCTCCGGGGCGCTGAAATTCCTGTAGAAGAAATTCCGCGAGCTCTCCAGGTACTCGAATACCCGCAGGTAATCATCATCGGTCTCCCACAGGTGGGTGATGAACAGCCGGATGGGATTGGCCTGCGACATATGCTTGAGGTCTCTGCCGACGCCCCCGCGGGATCCGGGCAGTGTCTCACAAGCGGCGCGGCGGCCCAAGTACGGACATCAAGCATGTCGCGCGGGCGGCAATTGCATAAAATGCGCCTTTGCCGCTCGGAGCGCTCGGATCCCGGTGCGTCTGGTCGTCTACAACATCCGTTACGCCACCGGCACCGGTCCGGCCTTCCACCTGCCCTTGCCGGGCGCCGGGTACCTGCGCAGCAATCCGCGGGTGCTCGCCGGCATCACCCGCTTCCTGCGCGCCGAGCATCCCGACCTGGTCGGGCTCATCGAGGTCGACAGCGGTTCGGTGCGCACCGGCATGGTCAACCAGGTCGAGCACATCGCCGCCGAGCTCGGGCACTTTTCCATCTTCCAGTGCAAATACGCCGCCCGCTCGGTCAACACCCTGCTGCCGATCGTGCGCAAGCAGGGCAACGCGCTGCTCTCGGCTCCGCACGTGCACGGCGAGCGATTCCACTACTTCGACACCGGCATCAAGCGGCTGATCATCGAACTCGAGCTCGAAGACGTCTGCGTGTTCCTGGTGCACCTGTCGCTGAAGTTCCGCCACCGCCAGGACCAGCTGCGCTCGCTGCACGACCTGATCGTGCAGACGCACAAGCCGGTGATCGTCGCCGGGGACTTCAACACCTTCTGGGGCACTCACGAGATCTACCTGTTCATGCGCGCCGCCGGGCTGCGCAGCGCCAACGCCGCGGGTCTGCCGTCGTTTCCGGCCCGCTCGCCGCGCATCGAGCTCGATTTCATCCTGATGAGCGAGGGGATCGAGGTGACCGATTTCCGGATTCCCGACGTGCGCTTCTCGGACCACCGCCCGCTGGTGTGCGATTTCCAGGTGCGGCCGGCGGCCTCCGTGCAACCGGCCGCCGCCTGAGCGCGTGCCGAGGCAGGCGATCGCATGACAGACGACAGCGGCGCGTACTGGCGGATGCGGCGCGACGAGGAGGACATCGTCTGGCTGTGGGCCGACCGGCAGGGCGCCTCGACCAATGTGTTGGGCAGCGCCGCGCTGGGCGAGTTCGATGCGCAGCTCGAGCACATCCGCGCCGCGCGCCCGCGCGCCGTGGTGGTGCTCTCGGCCAAGAAAAGCGGCTTCATCGCCGGGGCGGACATCCGGGAGTTCACCACGCTCACCGATGCGCAGAGCGGCTACCGTCTGATCCGCGCCGGTCAGCAGGTTCTGGATCGACTGGAGGGGCTGCCCTGCCCGACGGTCGCGGCCGTGCACGGCTTCGCGCTCGGCGGGGGGCTCGAGCTGGCACTCGCCTGCCGGTACCGCGTGGCGGTAGGGGACGAGCGGCTCGCGCTCGGGTTGCCCGAGGTGCGGCTCGGCATCCACCCGGGATTTGGCGGCACCGTGCGCGCCGTGCGCCTGATCGGCGTGCGGGCCGCGATGGACCTGATGCTCACCGGCAAGCCGGTGCGCGCCGAGCAGGCCCTGCGCCTGGGACTCGTCGACCGGCTGGTCGGGTCGAGCGGGCTCGAGGAGGCGGCGCGCGCGATCCTGCGCGCAGCGCCCGCGCCGCGGCGCGCCCCGCTGACGCAGCGCTTGCTCGGCTGGCCGCTGGTACGCTCGCTGGTGCGCCGATCCCTGAGCGCCCGGGTGGCCGCCAGAGTCCGCCCCGAGCACTATCCCGCACCCTACGCCATCATCGATCTGTGGAGCCGTTACGGGGCGCGCGGCGCTCAGGCCTACGAAGCCGAGGCACGCTCCATCGCCCGGCTGTTCACCACCGAGACGGCGCGCAATCTCATCCGCGTGTTCCTGCTGCAGGACCGGCTCAAGGCGCTCGGCGGCAAGGCCGTCGGGCCGCTCGAGCGGGTCCACGTGATCGGCGCCGGGGTCATGGGAGCGGACATCGCGGCCTGGGCGGCGCTGCGCGGCTGTCACGTGACGCTCGAGGACCGTGCGAGGCCGCTCATCGAGCCCGCCCTCGAGCGCGCGCGCGAGCTGTTCGCCAGGCGACTGCCTGATCCGCAGCAGGCCGCCGCGGCCGCCGCGCGCCTCGGTGCCGATCCCGAGGGCGCCGCGCTCGGACAGGCGGACGTGGTGATCGAGGCGATCTTCGAGGACCTCCAGGCCAAACGCGCGCTGTTCAAGGCGATCGAGCCGCGCCTGAAGCCCGGAGCGCTGCTTGCGACCAACACCTCGAGCCTGGTGCTCGAGGCGCTCGCCGGCGCCCTCGCCAACCCCGGGCGCCTGGTCGGACTGCATTTCTTCAACCCGGTGGCGCACATGCCCCTCGTCGAGATCGTCCACGGCGACTCGACCGATCCTCAGGCGCTCGGCACGGCTCTGGCCTTCGCGCGCAAGCTCGACAAGCTGCCGGTGCCCTGCCGCAGTGCGCCGGGGTTCATCGTCAACCGGGTGCTGATGCCGTACCTGCAGGAGGCGCTGTACGCGGCGCAGGAGGGGGTGGCGCCCGAAGCGATCGACGCCGCGGCCGAGCGCTTCGGGATGCCCATGGGCCCGGTGGAGCTTGCCGATGTGGTCGGTCTCGATGTGCTGGCGCACGTCGGGCAGATCGTCGCCACCGGGCTCGGCAGGCCGGTACCCGACCTGGCGCGTCTGCGCGAGCTCATCGCGCTCGGCAAGCTCGGCCGCAAGTCGGAGGCGGGCTTTTACCCGTGGCGTGAGGGCAAGCCGGTCAAATCGAGGGCCACTGCGGCACCGCCGGAACTCACCGACCGGCTCATCCTGACATTGGTCAATGAATGCGTCGCCTGTCTGCGCGAGCGCATCGCCGAGGATGAGGATCTGATCGATGCCGCGGTCCTGTTCGGGACCGGCTTTGCGCCGTTTCGCGGCGGTCCGCTCGCCTATGCGCGCACCCGGGGCGTCACGGCCGTCATCGGGCGGCTGCAGGAGTTGGCCACCCGACATGGCGAGCGCTTCCGGCCCGATCCGGGCTGGTCGCTGCTCACGGGCGGCAACCCGGCGGCAGACGCGTGACGAAACCGTGAACCATGCCCTGCGACGCGCCCGCTCCGGCCGCTAACATCGGGCGGTGATGAGCGGCCCCGGCCGTCTCATGGATCGTCAGCCTCCGTTCACGGACACCGAGATGTCGGTAGAGCGCGCCACCGGCCTACAACTGCTGAAGAATTTCGCGCCGCTTGACGGCCTGAAGCGCGACAACCTCGCTGCGCTCGCCAAGAAGGTCTCCCTGCGCAGCTACCCTGCCGGACAGACACTCTTCGAGGAAGGAGACATCGACGGTCTCACCCTGTGGCTCGTCTCGGGAACGGTGGAGATACGCGAACAAGGCCAGGCATCCGAGACGATCCGCGGCGGCACCGCTCAGGCGCGCCATCCGCTCTGTCCCCACAACCCGCGGCCGGCCAGCGCGCGGGCCGTGGACGCGGTGCGCTGCCTCTCGATCGAGAGCGAAATGCTCGACCTGATGATCACCTGGGATCAGACGGGCGTTTACGAGGTGAGCGAGCTCAGCGCGCAGCCGGACGCGGAGGGCTGCGAGGACTGGATGACGACGCTGCTGCAGACCGAGGCGTTCCGGCGCATCCCGCCGGCCAACCTGCAGGCGATTTTCACTCGCCTGGAGCGGCTGAACGTCAAGGCCGGCGACACCGTGATCCAGCAGGGCAATGAAGGCGATTATTTCTACGCGATCGTGAGCGGCAAGGCGCTGGTGACCCGCGAGACACCGCTCAACCGTGCGGGGCTGAAGCTCGCCGAGCTCGGCGTCGGCAGCACCTTCGGCGAAGAGGCGCTGATCGCGGAGGTCAAGCGCAACGCCACGGTGCGCATGCTGACCGACGGGGTGCTGATGCGCCTCGGCAAGCAGGACTTCCGCCAACTGATCAACGAGCCGCTGTTGCAATGGGTCGGCTACGAGCGAGCGCGGGACATCGTCGCCCGCGGCGGCCGCTGGCTCGATACGCGCCTGCCGAGCGAGCGCGAGCCGCCCGCAATCGAGGGTGCGCTCAACATTCCGCTGTATTTCCTGCGCATGAAGCTCTCGCTCCTCGACCCCAAGATCCCCTACGTGGTGTACTGCGACACCGGCCGGCGCAGCTCCGCCGCGGCTTTCATCCTGACGGAGCGCGGATTCGATGCCTACGTGCTCAAGGGCGGGCTGAACCACTGCGCCACGGGTCTGCGCCGCAGCGCCTGAGCCGGGCGCTACATGGTGTGGGTTGGCTTGTCGCCGGAGAGCGCGCCGGCGAGGTAGGTCTCGATCTTCTTCTGCGTCTGGCCGTGGTCCTGCTCGCTGAACTGCACGCCGATGCCGGCGGTGCGCTTGCCCTGCGCGCCCTTGGGCGTGACCCAGATGACCCGGCCGGCCACCGGCAGCTTCTCGTCCTCGCCCATCAGGTTGAGCAGCATGAACACCTCGTCTCCGAGGCGGTAGTTGCTGTTCGTCGGAATGAACAGGCCGCCGTTCTTCACGAACGGCATGTAGGCGAGGTACAGCGCGCTCTTGTCCTTGATGGTGAGCGTCAGCAGACTCGGTTTGTTCCCACCGGCTTTCGAGATCATTGTCCCAGGCTCCATCGCCCCGCTCGCTTGGCTTGCGCTCGCGCACTCATGCGGCACCGCCCGACGCCAGGCGGCGCAGCAGCGCCTCGAGCGCCACTCCGCGGTTGATCGGCGCATCGAATGATGAGCGCAGCTCCCGTACCGCGTCCAGGAGCTCGAACCAGTCTCTTATGTTCAACCGATCGGAGCCTCCCGAGTGCGTCGCAGAGCGCACTTCCGGCACCGCGGCGCGCGGAATCAGCCGCTCCCGGATCCGTTCCGTGAGCCAGTTCTCGAAACACACCAGGCGCAACGGCAGCTCCGAGCGCGCCCAACGCTCGGCCACCGCCACCGGATCGCAGGCGCCGGCGGCGGCCTCGGCGAGCTCCCGGCGCATCTGCGCCGCGGTGTCGATCAGCGTCTCGGGCTCGCTGCCGGCGGCCAGCAGCGGCGCCTCCCCGAGCACCGCGAGCACCGCGTCCCAGTCGGCCTCGCCGCGGGTCGCCCGCAGCCACGCGCTCGCCTCTTCCCGGTGCGGGGCGCGGATGCGCACCCGCTGACAGCGGCTGAGAATCGTCGCCGGGAGCCGCGAGGGCTGGCTCGACACCAGGATCAGCAGCGTGCCCGCCGGCGGCTCCTCCAGGGTCTTCAGCAGCGCATTGGCCGCGAAGCGGTTCATGCTGTCGGCAGGTGCGAGAATCCCCACCTTGTAACCGCCCTGGTGGGCCGTCAAGGCCAGGTCGGCGCTCAACTCGCGTACCTGCTCGATGCGAATCTGCGTGGCATTCTCGATCGGCCCGACCCGCATCAGATCCGGATGATGGCCCTGCAGCACGTGCCGGCACGCGGCGCAGCGCCCGCAGGGCGCCTCGGTGCGCTCGGTACACAGCACCAGCTGCGCGCTCCACAGTGCCAGCCATTCGCCACCGGCGCCCGGGGCTTCATGAATGAGCAGGGCATGCGGCAATCTGCCGGCGGCCAGCGCGCCGCGCAGACGCTGCATCTCCCCCGTCAGCCACCCCGGGTTCATGCGCCGCGCGTCCCGGGCGCCACCAGCCCCCGGAGCACCTCGCTCACCTGGCGCTGCACATCCTCGAGGGCGGTGGCCGCATCGATGAGGCGGATGCGTCCGGGCTCGCGCCGGGCCTGCTCCAGGTAGCCGGCGCGCACCCGCTCGAAAAAACCATGGGTTTCGGCCTCGAAGCGATCCGCCTCGCCCGCCTCGCGGCCCCTGGCCCGCTGCAGTCCGAGCGCCACCGGCAGATCGAGCAGCAGCGTGCAGGCCGGCTGCAGATCCCCGTGCACCCGGGCGGCCAGATCCTCGATCCAGGCCCGCTCGACGCCCCGGCCGAAGCCCTGGTACGCACGGGTGGCGTCGGTGAATCGGTCGCACACGACCCACTCCCCGCGCGCGAGCGCCGGCCGGATCAGATTCTCCAGATGAATGCCCCGGGCGGCGAACATCAGCAGCGTCTCGGTGACCGGCGGCAGCGTTTCGCTGCCGCGCTCGAGCGCAATGCGCCGGACGCGCTCCGCGAGGGGCGTGCCGCCCGGCTCGCGCGTCAGCAGCGCGCGCAGCCCGTGCCGCCGCAGCCACTCGAGCATCCAGCGCGCCACAGTCGACTTGCCCGCCCCTTCGATGCCCTCGAGGGTGATGAACAGTCCCGCGCTCATGGCCGCGCGCCCCCGGGACGCGCGCTTGCGCTGCGCTTCGCCCGGCGCAGCTGCGCCAGATAGCGCCGCAGCTGCGCATCGTGCTGCGCCAGGGTCTTCGAGAATCGGTGGCCGCCCTTGCCGGTGGCGACGAAGTACAGGTCCTGAGTCGGCGCCGGATGCACGGCGGCGAGCAGCGACGGCAGCCCGGGCAGCGCAATCGGTGTCGGAGGCAGTCCGCCGCGGGTATAGGTGTTGTAAGGCGTGTCGGCGGCCAGATCGCCGCTGGTGAGTGTACCGTGATAACGCTTGCCGAGTCCGTAGATGACCGTCGGGTCGGACTGCAGGCGCATGCCGCGGCGCAGGCGATTGACGAATACTCCGGCGATGCGCGCCCGCTCATCGGCCACGCCGGTTTCTTTTTCGATCATCGAGGCCAGAATGAGTGCCTGGTAAGGCGTCTTCAGCGGCAGGCCCGCCTCACGCCCGCGCCACACCCGCGCCAGCATCGCGGACATCTGCTGATACGCCATGCGCAGGATCGTCAGGTCCGGGGTGCCCGGCGAGAAGCGGTAGGTGGAGGGGAAAAATCGGCCCTCGGGGTTCTGTCCCGGATGGCCGAGGGCGGCCATGATCTGCCGGTCGCTCCTGCCGCGCAGCGTCGGATCGATGTCCGGATCGGCATCGAGCTCATGGAGGAA
>JAJYTX010000119.1 GCA_021792815.1 Pseudomonadota bacterium | reverse complement strand
AGAGGGCTGGTCAACGTGGACAGCCTGGTCCGCTCGGTGCCCGGCATCGCGGTGCGCGACACCGGGGGGCCGGGCGAAGAGGAGTACGAGATCCGCGGTCTGAATTCCCAGGGTGGCAATTCCTCCATGGTGGGCATGTACTTCGGCGAGATCCCACTTTCGACGGCCACCGGCTCGCAGCTCGGCAAGAACGTCATGAACCTCGGCCTCTACGACGTCAGACGGGTCGAGGTGTTGCGCGGGCCGCAGGGAACCCTCTATGGATCGAGCTCCATGGGAGGCACCATCCGGGTGCTGCCTGATCTGCCGCAGCTCGATACCTTCGCCGCCGGCACCGAAGAGGTGCTTTCCGGCACTGCCTCGGGGGGAGGCATCAACCACCAGGAAAACGGCATGGTGAACCTGCCGCTCGGCCATGCCGCCGCCGTGCGCATCGTGGGTTCCTTCACCAACGACAGCGGCTGGATCCAGCGCCGAGTGATCCAGGACGGAGCGGTCGCAGTCGATTCCGGGGTCTTTCCCAACGTGACCCGACCGGCCAATTTCTACAGCGCTCCGCTGCAGGAGAACCTCAAGGGCGTGAATACCACCCAGATCGATACGACCCGCATCGAGTTTCTCTGGAAGCCGGTCAAAAATCTCACGATCGAGCCGATTGCGATGTACCAGATGGTCAAGCAGGGAGCCCCGCCGGCGGTCGACGTGAACGGCAATCCGACACACCCCACGACCCCGGCGGTACTGGCGCATTGGGAGGTGTACGATGCGCCTGAGCCGCAGACCGATAGTCTGAGCTTCGCCAGCCTGGACATGGTGTATCAGTTCCCCCGCTTTTCCGTGACCTCGGCAAGCGGCTTCTGGCACCGTAACTTTCTCGACATGCAGGACGACACCGAACAGGTGGATTCCGCGGTCGGCATCCCGGTGTACTCGCCGGCGGCGGGCGGGGTGGGGCCGAACTATTCCATCAACGGTCCGGGAATGCTCGAGCAGGATTATTCGCGGCAGATTTCCGAAGAGTTTCGTCTCACTTCGACTGCTCCGGGACCCGTCCAATGGGTCGTCGGCTATTTCTACCAGGACGAGTTCTCCGGGATCAGCACCTCGGTGATAGCGCCGCAAGCCACCTCGACACTGGGCGGCACGGCCCTTTCCATCAATTCCGTGCCGGAGCACCTGCTGCAGAATGCGGTGTACGGGCATCTGTCCTGGCGGCTTTCGCCACATTTCGCGGTGGCGGCCGGATTCCGTCACTACCATTACAGCATGGGAGAAACCTCCACGGAATACGGACTGTTTACTCCGCTCGGTACCGAGGGTTTCAATGTGCCGTACAACGCGGCGAACTCGATTGCGGCCAGCGGTACGGTTCCAAGTGTCACGCTGACGTATAACATCGATCCGGACCACATGGTGTATGCGCGGATAGACGAGGGATTCCGCCTCGGCGGGATCAGCACGCTCACCGGTCCGATTCCGGTGGTGGCCGCCAGCAATACCAATCCGTTGTATGCATCCGATGTGGCCAACGAATGCGGGCTGCAGGCGAAGATACTGCTCACGACGACCTGTAATCCGAACATGTTGCTGGCCGCGCCGACCACCTTCGGCTCCGATTCCCTGTGGAGTTACGAGCTCGGCGAAAAGTCCTCATTCTTTCATCACCGACTGCTCGTCAATGTCGATGGTTACCTGGAGGACTGGTATCATCCGCAGGTGCCGACCAATCTCGCGGGATATGGCTTGACGGTCAACGGCGGCGATGCCCGCATCAAAGGCATCGAGGCGCAATTGGAGAGCCTGCTGCCGGGGGGCTTTGAGCTGTCGCTCAACGCCAGTTACACCGACGCCAGATTCATCGAGAGCAGCGCGATTTCCGGATTCCCGTCCGGCACGCAGATTCCGGATACGCCGAAGGTATCGGGGTCTGCGGTGCTCGGGTGGAAACACTATCTGGGCAATGGCAGGGCGCTGTTCGGTTCCGTGGAGGAAGACTATACGGGCACCAGGACCGATCTGCCCTTCGGCGTGACTGCCAACCTGCAGACCATGAACCAACTGCTGGTGCATATGCCTGCATACAGTATTGCGAACCTGCGCTTCGGGATCAGGGGCGAGCGACAGGACGGCGGCCGCTGGTCGGCGGCGCTGTTCGTCAACAATTTTACCAACAATATCGTGCTGCTGGATCCACAGCCGCAGATTTCCCTGCAAACCGGAGCGTTCGAGCGCTTTACGGTCAGTCAACCTCTCACTGCTGGCATCGATGTCAGCTACCAGATCCGCTGAGCAGTGGAAATGGCGGGATTGCGCGCCGATGGGCCATGGTGGATGATCGCTGACGCCAGCCGACGGGTGTTGCGCGTGCGGATCGATGCCTCGGCTGCAGCGGGCATGGAATGACGCCGATCCGCATCTGGTACCAAAGTTACGTGGATGAAGAGCACGGCGGGGCATACTGGGACCGCCTGCGCCGGTATCTGCCGCAGATCGCCGATGCTGGAACGCTCATCGATGTTCACGGCATAACGCCTCACGACTCGTACGCGCATCCGATCGTTGAATTCCGCTGCGCGCGACAGGTGATATGCAACGCGGTCAGCGCCCAGGAACGGGGTTACGACGCGTTCGTCATCGGACATTTTCAGGATGCGGGCCTGTACGAGGCGCGTTCGGTGGTGGATATCCCGGTGCTCGCGCTCGGCGAGGCATCGATGCTCTACGGCTGCACTCTCGGGCAGCACATCGGCATCGTCACGACGAATCGGCGCTATCATGCCTGGTTCGGACACCAGATCCGCAAATATGGCCTCGAACAGCGGGTGAACGGTCTGTACGCAATGTCGTTCGAACCCGGACAGTTTCTGCGCGCGTATGAGCGCGCGGACCTCGAGGAGGAGCTCATCAGGCAGTTTGCCGCCCAGGCAGAGCCGCTGGTGGCGCAGGGAGTGGACGTGATCCTCCCGGGTGGCGGTATCCCGATGCTCCTGTTCTCATCCCTCAGCGGCCACAGCGTGGCCGGCGCGCCGGTGGTCAATGGTATTGCGGTTGTGGTCAAGCTCGCCGAGTCGGCCGTCAAGCTGCGGCGGCTGTCCGGTCTGGGCGCGAGCCGCGCGTCGGACTACGTGAAGCCGCCGGCGGAGATCATCGAGGAGTTCCGTACTCACCCCAGGGGACTCTGAACGGGTTTTGGCGCGTAGCACGGCCGGGCGAAGCTCATGGATTCGATTCGTCGCGATGCCGGCTGCAGCGGGCGGCGCGACAGGGCTGGGAACGCCAAGTGGTTGACATCTAAAGGAAGGGCACCTAGGATCGAGGGAAGACATCATGGGGCGCTACCACGACAATCCGCGGGCGATTCGGGCGCTGGTCCGGCCGGACAGCGTGCATCGCGACCTGTACGTCGATCAGGAGCTGTTCGAGCTCGAAATGGCGCACCTGTGGCGCAACACCTGGGTATATGTCGGGCACGACAGCCAGGTGCCGGGCGCCGGCGACTATTTCACGACGCAGATCGGGCGAGAGCCCGTCATCATGCTGCGCGGCAGCGACGGGATGGTGCGGGTGCTGGCGAACCGCTGCGCGCACAAGGGCTCGAAGCTGGTCAGCGCGCCGCATGGCCGGTGCGCGGGCGGTGCGCTGCGGTGCCCGTATCACGGCTGGACATACAGACTGGACGGGACGCTGCGGACGGTTCCCCTGAAGGCTGGCTACGAGGCGACGGGATTCGAGAGCTGCGATGCATCGCGGGGACTGCGGCAGCTCGCCTGCGCCAACTACCGCGGCTTCGTGTTCGCGCGCAGCGCGGCCCAGGGCCCGGAGTTCGAGGAGTTTTTCGGCGAATCCCTGAGCTCGATCGACAACATGGTGGATCGCGCGCCCGCCGGACGCCTGGAAGTGGCAGGCGGAGCGCTGCGCTATGTGCACGACTGCAACTGGAAGATGTTCGTCGAGAACCTGAACGATGCGATGCATCCGATGGTGGCGCACGAGTCCTCGGCCGGAACGGCCAAGCGCCTCTGGGAGCGGGCGCCGGCCGGAACGCCGGTTCCGATGGTGATCGAACAGTTCACGCCATTCGTCAACGGGTACGAGTTCTTCGAGAAGATGGGCGTGAAGGTGTACGAGAACGGCCACAGCTATACCGGCGTCAACTTCTCCATCCATTCCCAGTATTCCAGCGTCGGGGAGTACGAGCGGCTGATGACCGAGACGTACGGCGAGGAACGGGCGCGGCGCATTCTGGGCGAGGCGCGCCATAACACGGTTTACTACCCGAGTCTGACGGTCAAGGGGGCGATTCAGGCGATCCGCGTCGCCCGGCCGCTCGCCGTCGACAAGACGTTGATCGAAAGCTGGACATTCCGCCTGGTCGGCGCGCCCGAGGAGCTGCTTGCCCGCACAGCCACCTATTCGCGGCTGATCAACGCCCCGACGTCGGTGGTCGGACACGACGATCTGCACTGCTACCGCTCGATCCAGCAGGGTCTCGCTGCGCAGGGCAACGACTGGGTGAGTCTGCATCGCAACTACTCGGCCGCCGAAGCGGCTGGTGTTGCCGGAACCTACGGCGCAACCAACGAAGTGTCCATGCGGGGACAGTTCCGCGCCTGGGCGCACTACATGACACTCGGGATGAGGGAGGGCTGACGGGTGCCCACCACCCTCAGCCGCCCTTCGGATGCGGCGCTCGCGGACTTCGTGTACCGGGAAGCGCGGCTCATCGATGAAAAGCGCTTCGACGAGTGGTATGCGCTGTTCACGGAGGATGCCCGATACTGGATGCCGCTGACACGGGACCAGCCGGAAGGGGAGATGCACACATCGCTGTTCTATGAGGACAGACTGCTGCTCAAGGTGCGCATCGAGCGGCTGCGCAGCCCGAACGCCTTCTCCCAGCAGCCGCCGAGCTTCTGCCAGCACATTCTGCAGCAGCCGGCGGTGGAAGAGACGGATGCCGCTGCCGGACGATTCGTAGTGCGTACGCCGTTCCTGTACGCGGAATCGCAGCTCGATCGCCAGTTGCTCCTCGCGGGCGTGGTTTGGCATCACCTCGTCAGTGTGGATGGCGACGTGCGCATCCGCCTGAAGAAGATCGAGCTTCTGAACTGCGACGCCGCGCTTCCTTCCATCCAGCTGTTCCTGTAGACGAGTAGACGATGAGTCATCTTCCGGCGCGCGTGTCGGGGACGGTGTACGAGGCGTTTCGTCGCGCAGCCGAACAGTACGCGGAGAGGGAATTTCTGTGTGTGCTGCCGCAGACGGCGGCGCGTTACGCGATGGCAGCGCGCAGCTGGTCGTACCGCCAGGCGGCCGAGGAGGTGGACGGGCTGATCCGACGATACCGGGAGGCCGGTTACGGACACGGTCATCGCACCGGCCTGATGCTGGAGAACCGACCGGCGTTCTTCTTTCACTGGCTGGCACTCAATGCCCTGGGCGCATCGGTCGTCCCGATCAGCACCGAATGGCGCAGCGCGGAGCTCGAGTATCTGCTGGAACACTCCGAGATCTGTGCCGCGGTGGTGCCCGAAGGTCGTGCGCAGGAGCTGGTTCGTGCGGCCCAGGTGACCGGCCGGCCGCTCGCGGTGACGACCGATACCCTGGCGGAGCTGCCGCGTGCGGCCTTCGTCGCGCCCGCCGTGACCCGGCCGGATGTGAACAGCGAATGCGCGCTTCTCTATACGTCGGGCACGACGGGTCGGCCGAAGGGCTGCGTGCTGCCCAACGAGTATTTTCTCTGGGCGGGATCCTGGTACGCCGGGCTCGATGGGCTGTGCGAGATTCGTCCGGGCCGCGAGCGGCTGATCACACCGTTGCCGCTGGGCCACATGAACGCCATGGCCTTTTCGAGCATGGCGATGCTGCTGACGGGCGGGTGCCTCATCCAGCTCGATCGCTTCCACCCGAGCACGTGGTGGCAATGTGTGAGCGACTCGGGCGCGACAATCGTGCATTATCTCGGCGTGATGCCGCCGATGCTGCTCGGGATGCCGGCCTCGGAGCGCGACCGCGCTCATGCAGTCCGATTCGGGTTTGGCGCCGGCGTCAGTCCGCGACTGCATGCGAGCTTCGAGAGCCGCTTCGGCTTTCCTCTCATCGAGGCGTGGGCGATGACCGAGACCGGAGCAGGTGCCGTCATCATCGCCAATCGCGAGCCGCGCAAGGTGGGCAGCGCCTGTTTCGGCAGGGCTGGCGCGCAGATCGAGTATCGTGTCGTCGACGAGACAGGCCGGGACGTCGCAACGGGACAGGCGGGCGAGCTGCTGGTGAGGCACGCCGGCGAGGCGCCACGCTTCGGGTTTTTTCGCGAATATCTGAAAGAGCCGGCGGCCACCGAGGCGGCCTGGGCGGATGGTTTTTTCCACACGGGAGATGTGGTGCGAGTCGATGACGACGGCGATTTCCATTTCGTCGACCGCAAGAAGAACGTCATCCGGCGCAGCGGCGAGAACATCTCCGCGGTGGAAGTCGAGAGCGTGCTGCTGCAGCATCCGGCAATCGCCGCCGCCGGAGTCACCGCCGTGCCCGACGAAGTGCGGGGAGACGAGGTGATCGCGTGCGTGGTGCCTCGGGAAGGGCTCGCGGACCGCGACCCGGCGGCGCTCGCACGGGAACTGGTGCAGTTCTGCCTGGAGAGGCTGGCGTATTTCAAGGCGCCGGGTTACGTCGGCTTCTGTGACGCACTGCCGCTCACGGCGACGGCAAAGATTCAGCGGGCGCGGCTCAAGGAACTCGGCCAAGGGTTGCTGCGGACCGCGGCCTGTTTCGACCTGCGCCAGCTCAAGAAGCGGATGGTGACGTGACCGCCCGGCGGCGAGCGGGTTACGGGAATGCGGTCGTGACCGTGCCGGTCACGATCCCCTACGTGCGGTATTCGACTCGCGGTGCGCACTGGTTCGTCGCCCGCGCGCTGCGAGCGCTGCTCGACGGCAGCGGACTCGATAAAACGGATCTCGAGGGACTGTGTCTTTCGAGCTTCACGCTGGCGCCGGACACCGCGGTCGGGCTGACGCAACACCTGGGACTGTCGCTCAGGTGGCTGGATCACATTCCGATGGGCGGTGCCGCGGGGATCGTCGCATTGCGCCGCGCATTACGCGCCGTCGAGTCGGGCGATGCGGCCGTGGTGGCCTGCGTCGCGGCAGACACGAATCAGGTCGATACATTCCGCGCCACTCTCGGCAGCTTCAGCCAGTTCGCGCGTGATGCCGTATATCCCTACGGTTCCGGGGGACCCAATGCGAGCTTCGCATTCCTGACCGCGTACTATATGCGGGCATTCGGAGCGCGCCGGGAAGACTTCGGCAAGCTGTGCATCGCGCAGCGGCAGAACGCGCTCAAGTATG
>JAJYTX010000118.1 GCA_021792815.1 Pseudomonadota bacterium | reverse complement strand
CATGCGTGGCCTTCATCTGATGCGGATCGCGGGCATCGACATCACCCTCGATTGGAGCCTGCTGATCATTTTCGCGCTCATCGTCACCGGGCTCGCCACGGACCTGTTCCCGCACTGGCACCCGCAGTGGAGCGCCGCGACGACCTGGCTCACCGCGCTCGCCGCCGCCGTGCTGTTCTTCGTCTCGGTGCTCGCCCATGAGCTGTCGCACTCGCTCGTCGGCCGCGCCAACGGCATCCGGGTCCGGCGCATTGCGCTGTACGTGTTCGGCGGCATGGCGCAGATCGAACACGAGCCCGGACGCTGGCCGGCGGAACTGTGGATGGCGATCGTCGGGCCGCTCACCAGTCTCGCCATCGGGCTGCTGTGCCTGTTCGGCGCCCGGTCGGGCCTGCCGGCCGCCGAGGTGGCCCGCCTGGCGGACGTGCCGCGTCTGCTCGCCCGGCTCGACCCCGGGCGCACCCTGCTGCTGTGGCTTGGGCAGATCAATATCATCCTGGCGGTGTTCAACCTGGTGCCGGCGTTCCCGCTCGACGGCGGCCGGGTGCTGCGGGCGCTGCTGTGGGGCGCCACGCACGACCTGCGCCGCGCCACCCGCTGGGCCTCGGCGCTCGGCCAGGCCTTCGCGTGGATCCTGATCGGCGCGGGCTTCGCCATGGTGCTCGGGCTGTCGGTGCCGGTCCTCGGCAGCGGGACGATCAATGGCCTGTGGCTCGCCTTCATCGGCTGGTTTCTGAACAACGCCGCTCTGATGAGCTACCGCCAGCTGCTCACCCGGGAGCTGCTGCAGGACGTGGCGGTCTCGCGGCTCATGCTCACCCGCATCGAGGTCGTGCCGCCGCAACTGCCGCTCGAGACGCTCATCGACGCCTACCTGGCGCGCAGCGATCAGCGCGCCTTTCCGGTCGTCGACGCGCAGGACCGGTTCCTGGGCATGGTGTTCCAACACGACATCGAGCGCATCGACCCGGCACAGCGGCGCACGATGTGCGCGCGGGACGCGATGCGGCCGCCCGATCAGCTCGCGGTGGCGCGCCCGGAAGACGATGCGCTCGACGTGCTCAATCTGCTGGCGCAGCGGGACATCAACCAGATGCCGGTCCTCGCCGAGGACCGGGTCATCGGCCTGGTCCGCCGCGCCGACATCGTGCGCTGGCTGGCGCTGCACGGCGCCCCCCCTCGGCCGCCGCCCGCCCGCCCGTCCCCGTAGCCGCCGCGAAGCAGTCCGGAATCCGCGAGCCCCTACGCCGGCGCGTCCGCCTCGGTCCACGGCTGACGCGCCTCGCCGAGTGCTTCCAACAGCGGGCCGAGGTGCTGCTCGTAATGCCGCCAGCGGCCGATCGAGGACGCATAGATCGGCTGGCGCACCTGCCAGAAGCTCGAGGTCAGCACCGGGCGCTCGGTCTTGTAATACTCGAGACAGCGCTCGTCCCAGGGCAGGCCCACGAACTCGACGAGCCTGCGGCTCCAGGTCTCCTGATCGGCGACGAGCGCCTCGTACGGCACATCGAGAATGGGAATCGGCAGAACCGCGTGCCAGTGCGCCATCAGCCGCTGATACAGGCGGTGATACTGGCCGAGTTGCGCCAGATCGCAGCTGAAGGTGTGGCGGATCCCGAAATCCTGGAAATAACAGGACAGGCAGGTGTCGCGCGGGTCGCGCACGCAGTGGATCAGTTTCGCCTGCGGGAACAGCAGTGCAATGAGGCCGAGATATCTGAAGTTGTTCGGCATCTTGTCGACGCTGCGCAGCGTGTCGCCGGCCTCCTGCTCGAGGCGCGCCACATGCCCGGCGGCGAGGGCCTGCACCGTCGCGGCATCGAGCGCCGCGACGCATTCGGGATAGGGTGCCCCGTCCAGCCGCTCGGAAAGCCCGTGGGCGAGCCAGCGGATCTCTTCGAGCTCGCCGTGCCCGTGAATCTGCGGATGGCTCGCGAGGATCTGCTCGACGAGAGTGGTGCCCGAACGCATCATCCCCACGACGAACACCGGCCGCTGCGACTCGCTGCCGATGCGGTCCTTGGCGGCGAAAAACTCGCGGCTGAATGCGGCGCTCTCCCGCTCGATGAGGCTCACCTGCTCCTCGATGGAGTATCGCTGACGCTCCCGGCGCACATCGTTGCCCGCCTTGAAGCAGCGAAACGCCGCGTCATAGTCGCCGTCTTCGTCGTACAGCTTGCCGAGGGAGAAGCTCAGGCCCGCGGACTGATCCGGGCTCAGCATGCCCCGCGCCAAGGCCTGCTCCAGCTCGCCGATCCGCGTCTTTCGATCCGCGGTGCTGTGCATCATCGCCAGCGTGTAATGGGCCTCGGCATTGTCGGGTTGGCGCGCGATGGCCTTTTCCTGCCAGGCGATCGCCTCCTCGAAGCGGCCCTCGGTCTGGTAGCTGCGGCCCATCGCGGCGTAGTTCGCGGCATTGTCGGGTTCGAGCTCGAGGGCCTGGGCCAGGGCCGCGCGCCCCTCTTCGAGACGACCCTGCGAGAACCGCACCCGTCCGATTCCGCGGTAGACGGCGGCCGATTGCGGCGCAAGCGCGAGCGCCCGCTCGTAGCAGCCGAGCGCCTCATCGTATCGGCGCAGCTCGCAATAGATGCCGCCGAGCCGACGCAGTCCATCGGCCGTCTCGGGACGCAGCTCGAGCGCGCGCCGCAGCGCAATCAGCGCGTCGGCTTCCCGGCCGAGCGCGCGACAGGTCGTGGCGAGCTGGTCGTAGGCCTCGATCAGCTGCGGATCGAGCTCGATGGCCCGCGCGATCTGGGCATGGGCCGCCACCGGATCTCCCTTGGCCCGAAGCGCGATGCCGAGCCTCAGGTGGTTGTCGGCGAAGCCGGGGTTGAGGGCGGCCGCGCGCTGGCAATGGGCGATCGCCTCGTCGAGCCGTCCGATCTCGGTCAAGGCGATCCCGAGGTTCAGATGCGTGTCGGCATGGCCCGGGCGCGCGTTCGCCGCCGCCTCGATCTCCCTCGCCGCCGCGTGATACGCCTTCTGTCCCATCAGCGCCAGGCCGAGGCCGAGGCGCGCGAGGGCCGAGCCCGGCTCGAGCGCCAGCGCCCGCCGGAAACAGCGGGCCGCCTCGCGCGGCTGGGGCGTCTGCAGCTCGAGATAGGCGTTGCCGAGATTGCCGTGATACGCGGTGACCTGGGCGTTGAGCGCGATCGCCTGGCGATACTGCTCGATCGCCCCCGGACGGTCGCCCTTCTGGTTGAGGACCTGGCCCAACAGGTGCAGCGCGGTGTGATTGCGCGGGGTCAGGGACAGCACCGCACGCACCAGCGCCTCGGCCTCCTCGACCCGTCCCGACCGCAACAGCCCGTCGGCCTGAACGAGCAGGGGATTGGGCCCCCTGGCCCGCCCGGGCGGGCGGGATCCATAGGACGCGGGCGGCTGGCTGCCCTTACGGCTCATCGACGGCTCCGGTTACGCCCGTGGGCACACGCCCGGGTCGCGTGAGCAACTCCCCGAGCGGCGCCAGATGCCGGAGGTAATGGCGCCATCGCCCGACCGAGCGGTCGTACAGAGGTTGCCGGACCTGCCAGGCGCTCGCGGTCGCGACCACCCGTTGTGTGCGATGAAATTCCAGGCAGCCCGGCTCCCAACCCAGACCCAGGAACGCGATGAGCCGCTGGCTCTCGCCGTGCAGATCGGCGATGACATCCTCGTACCAGACCTCGTGCCACCGCAGCGGCAACACGCGGGTCCAGTGGGCCGCAAGCCGTTCGGTTTCGATGAATCGCCGCGCACAATCGGCGAGATCATAGGCGAACGGCAGCCGGCCCGCCGCGAATCTTTGAAAATAGCAGGACAGGCACACATCACGCGGATCGCGCCGGCAGAAGATGACGCGCGCGCCGGGGAACAGGGTCGCGATGAGGCCGAGCTGGAACAGGTTGTCGGGCATCTTGTCGGCGATGCGCAGCGCGCCGCCGCCGAGGCCCCGCAGCCGGCTCACATGGCCATCGGCGAGCGATCGGATGCGGGTGCGGTCCCCGGCGGCCACCGCCGCCGCGAATTCGGCGGCAAGCCGGCCGATGTCGGGGCGTTCGCCGACCCCGGCCACCTGCGAATGGCTGGCGACGATCTGCTCGATGAGGCTCGTTCCCGAACGCGGCATCCCGACGATGAACACGGGCCACTCGGAGGGATTGCCCCAGCCCGCGACCGCGGTGAAGTAGGACGAGTGGAACGTCGCAATGGCTTCATCGACTGCGCGGCGCAGCGCTTCGCCATCGAAGCGAACGCCCGAAGCGGCGAGCACACCGCGATAGAGGCGGTTGGCTTCTTCGTAGGCGGCAAAGGCAGCCTCGAACCGGCCGGCGTCATCGAGCGCCTTGCCGAGCGCGAAGCCCGCGGCGGCGCGCGCCTCGGGTGATTGATCCGCACGGGCGGCCAGCGCGCTCGCCCTCGCGGCTTCCGATCCGTCGGCCGGGAGCGCTGCGCAGGCGGCCAGATCACGATAGGCTTCGGAGAAATCCGGATCGGCGGCGAGCGCACGGCGAAACGCCTCGACCGCCTCTTCGATATGACCGAGGGCACGCAGCGCCGAACCGAGACCCTGCCACGCGGCCGCGTGGCGCGGATTGAGCACGGTCGCCTGGCGATAGCGGTCGGCCGCGGCCGCCACCTCGCCGCGCTGGTAGAGCCGGATGCCGAGACCGTAATGCGCCGCAGCGAACGTCGGCTCCCGCTCGAGCGCACGCTGGTAGCAGCGCTCGGCCTCCTCGGATCGTCCGAGATCGGCGAGCACGTGGGCGAGATTCGTATACCGTTCGGCGTTGGGCTCGAGCTGCACGGCGCGGCGCAGCGCCGCCTCGGCGGCCGGGAACTGCCGCAGCCCCCGCAACGTGTGGCCGAGCGTGTTGTGCGCCTCGGCAAGTGCCGGGGCGAGCTCGACCGCCCGGCGAGCGCTCGTCAGGGCGTTGGCGGAATCGCCCTGCTCGCACAGCAGGAATGCGAGATTGTGGTGAGCGGCCGCGTCATTCGGATCGAGGGCAATCGCCCGCCGATAGCTGTCCTGCGCTTCGGTAGCGCGGCCCGCCGCCCGCAGCGCATTGCCGAGACTGCCGTGGCCGGCGGGGAAATTCGGCAGCACCGCGAGCGCCCGGCGGATCAGCCCGATGGCGCGCTCGGAATCGCCAGCGCTCAACGCGATCAGACCGAGCAGGTGCAGCGCGTCGGGATCCTCGGGCACCTCGGCGAGCACCCGGCGATAGCCCGCCGCGGCGTCCTCCAGCCGTCCGGTCTGGTGTTGCCGCACGGCGGCCTGCAACTCGGCGGCCACTCGCGCAGGACGATGCGGGCGATCCCCGGTGGGCGTCATGCGGGACACGACCGCCGCGTCATCTCGCGCAACCGCCGTACCCCGCCGAGGCGGGGTACGGCATCCCTCTTCCGTGCGTGAGTCAGGTCTTTTTTCTGCGTCGCATCATGCCCAGGCCGGCGAGCCCGGCGAGGCCGGCCGCGAAAATCGCGAGCGATCCGGGCTCCGGCACCGTGCTCGCCGTGAAGTTCGCCGACGAGAGCGATCCCTCGAGTGAAAAAAACGCGCTGCCCCCGTTGACGAGTCCGGTGCCGAAATCCACAGTGCCCGAGGAGCCGCCCAGACTGTAGTCCGAGAAGCTGTTCAGCGGACCCGACAGATCGTAGCTGCTGGTCGGCGAATCGGTGCCCGAATAGCCGCTGTGAGAAGACGAGGACGACCCCCCGTGAGCGGATCCGTAGTCGCCCGACAGGTTGGCATAGGTATTGGCGCCAATGCCGTCGCTATCGAACCCGAAAAGGTTCGTCGAACCCGAGAGATGGATCGAATCGATGGTGTGGCCGGAATTGTTGACGACGCCGATGAGCGTGTCATCGGAGTTGTCGTAGGTGCCCGGGAACGCACTACCTCCCCCCACATCGGTAGACGTCGGCAGTGCGCTGGAAGGCCCAGGCGAAATGGTGGTCGATCCATTCGGATTCAGCGTGATGACCACGTCACACCCGGCCGTCGCGTACCCCTCGGCCGGGCAGGCCGCCGAGCTGCCTGCCCAGGCCGCCGGTGCGACAGTCAGACTCGCGACGCCCGCCAGGATCGTCCCCACCGCGGTGGCGACCAGATTGTTCTTGAAGTTGGGTTTCATTTGTCCTTCTTTCACCTCGTTGCCTGATAGGAGCCCCGACCTTGGCCGCTCGGACCAAGTCGCTTGCGGCGGACTGAAGCAAGTTTCGCGCCAGAACAGACATTTTCTTATGTTTCAATGAGTTATTAGAATTATTCCACTCATTGTCAAACCGACATGTAAAGATTTTCCACATCGGTCTAGCGCTGGATTTCCTTCCCCTTCTCGCATGAGGCACACACTGGGAAAGCCCTGATAACTCCTGTTATTTCAAATGCTTGCCGTGCTTTTCAGACGCTCACGCCACCATCTGTCACGTGGAAAAATGGCGACACGAGGATGGCCGAAGTGTAAATTCCGCTGACAATTCACAGCCAGCGGCCCACCAGCCCAGCGGCAACCCCGTCCTACCCACAGACGGTGTGGCGGCATCGGGGGTCCGGTGAGGCCGTGGCGCGATCGCGGCTCCGTTTGTGATCAGTGGGGCGCAGCCGTTCGGGGCGGACCGGCCACCGTGCTGCCGAGGGTCTCGCGGATCCCGTCATTGCGCGTGCGCAGCGCGGCGCTGTTCCAGCCGCCGCCCACGGCATCGATCAGATCGACGCTCGCCACCAGGCGCTGGCTCTGCAGGTTCACCAGGGTGATTTCGGCGGTGAGGCGCGCGGTCTGGGCGCTGAGCAGCGTCGCGTAGTCGGCCACGCCCGCCTTGTACTGGTTGAGCGTCAGGGTTTCGGCCCGGCCGGCATCCTCGACCGCCTGGCGCTCCTGCGCATGCTCGTTTTGCAGGAAGTGCAGCGTCGCGAGGTCGTTCTCGACCTGCTGGAAGGCATTGAGCACCGTCTGCCGGTAGTTGGCCACCGCCTCGTCGTAGCTGGCCCGCGCCTCGCGCGTCTGCGCGAGCGTCGCCCCGCCGTTGAACAGGTTCTCGGCGAGCGAGGGACCGAAGGACCACACCGCGTTGCTGGCCCGGATCAGGTTCGAGAGCGAGGCGGAATCGAAATCATACGAGCCCGAGAGCGTCACGCTCGGGAACCAGCCGGCCTCGGCCACGCCGATCCCGGCATTGGCGCTCGCCATGGCGCGTTCGGCCGCGGCCACGTCCGGGCGGCGCAGCAGCACCCGCGACGGCACGCCGGCCGGCACCACCGGCACGCTCGCGGCCAGGCGGCCCCGGGCGAGGGTGAGCTGCGAGGGCGCCTCGCCGATCAGCACCGCGAGGGCGTGCTCCAGGTTGGCGCGGTTCAGCTGCGCGGTCTCCTCCTGGGACTGCGTGCTCTCGAGCGTGGTGCG
>JAJYTX010000117.1 GCA_021792815.1 Pseudomonadota bacterium | reverse complement strand
CCCTGCGCGTCGACGGCATCAACGTACCGACCGGACAGTGGCCGCGGCTCTCACGCTTCAAGGAGCACACGATCGAGCTGCCCGTGGCCGAGATCGAGGTCGGCGCCCGGACCGACCTCGATCTGCACCAGGGGCTTGGGCGTGCGCTCGATTTCGGCAAGGGCCTCGTGCACGTGCTCGGGCCCGGCTCCGGCGGCGTCACGGTGTTTTCCACCAAGCGGGCGTGCCCCTCCTGCGGCCACAGCTTTGCCGAGCCCGACCCGCGGCTCTTTTCCTTCAATTCCAAGCACGGCTGGTGCGGCAGCTGCTACGGTACCGGCCTCGCGATGACCGGGTTCGACGCGCAGCAGACCGGCGAGGAGCATTGGTGGAACGAGTGGTACGAAGGCGAGCCCGCGCCCTGTCCGGCGTGTCAGGGAAGACGGCTGAACCCCGTGGCGCTCAATGTGCGCTTCCGCGACCGCTCCATCGCGGACCTCACGGCCGAACCGGTGGCGCATGCCGCGCACTGGCTCGCTCGGCTGAAGCTCTCTTCCCGCGAGCAGCAGATCGCGCGCGACCTGATGGCGGAAATCCGTGCGCGCCTCGCCTTTCTCGAGCGCGTCGGCCTCGGGTACCTGCAACTCGATCGCTCGGCACCGACGCTCTCGGGCGGGGAGGCCCAGCGGATCCGACTCGCCGCCCAGCTCGGCTCGAACCTGCAGGGCGTGTGCTACGTGCTCGATGAACCGACCATCGGACTGCACCCGCGCGACAACCGGATCCTGCTCGACGCGCTGGCCGAGCTCTCCCGCCACCGCAACACGCTGGTGGTGGTCGAGCATGACGAGGAGACCATACGCCGCGCCGATCACGTCATTGATCTCGGGCCCGGCGCCGGCGTCCTCGGCGGCGAAGTGGTAGGCGCCGGCACGGTGAACGATCTGATCCGCAACCGACACTCGACCACCGGACGCTTCCTGCGCGATCCGCTGCGCCATCCTACCGAGCCACGGCGTCCCGTGAACGGCCGGACCGCGCATCTGACGCTGGAGGGTGTCTCTTTGCACAATGTGCGGGCCACTGTGCGTATTCCCCTCGGCCGGCTGGTGGTCGTCACGGGCGTTTCGGGCTCGGGAAAATCGACGGTCGCCCGCGACGTGCTCTACACCAACCTGCGCCGCATGCTGGCATCCGGCGGCAACGGCGCCGGCGACATCGCTTCCGCCCGCACGCCGGTGGCCGCGCGCTCGCGCCTTCGGCCGTCAGACGGCAAGCTGACCGGCTGCCGCGCCATGCGGGGCCTCGATCGGATTCATCGCGTACTGGAAGTCGATCAGACACCCATCGGCAAGACGCCGCGCTCCTGCCCGGCGACCTATATCGGGTTCTGGGACGACATCCGCCGGATCTTCGCCGCCACCAGCGAGGCGCGCCTGCGCGGCTACGGCGCCAGCCGCTTTTCGTTCAACACCGCCGGCGGCCGCTGCGAGGCCTGCGATGGCCAGGGCGTGCGCACCATCGAAATGAGCTTCCTGCCGGATGTGAAGGTGTTGTGTGACGTCTGCGGCGGCCGGCGGTTCAATTCCGAGACGCTCTCGGTACCGTGGCGGGACAGGAACATCGGGGACGTCCTGGCGATGAACGTCGATGAGGCCGTGGAGTTTTTCCAGGCACACTCGCGCATCCATCACGCATTGCAGCTCCTGCAGGACGTCGGGCTCGGCTATCTCACCCTGGGCCAGCAGAGCCCGACGCTCTCCGGCGGGGAGGCGCAGCGGATCAAACTGGTTACGGAACTCGCCAAGGTCACCGGCAACACTCCGCGCCGCGCAGCGGCCGCAACGCGACAACCGCTGCCGCGGCATACCCTGTACGTACTCGACGAGCCCACGGTGGGACTGCACATGGCCGACGTGGAAAAGCTGATTCACGTGCTGCACCGGCTGGTCGACGCCGGCAATACGGCGGTGGTGGTCGAGCACAACCTCGACGTGATGGCCGAGGCCGATTGGATCGTGGACATGGGCCCGGAGGCCGGCGAGCGTGGTGGACGCATCGTGGCGCAGGGCGCCCCCGCGGATGTGGCGCGCCGCGCAAAACAGTCGCACACCGGCCGGGTGCTGCGGGATTTCCTCGAGCAGCGCCAGGGCAGCCGCCCATGAGGAGCCCGCGGCCGTTCGGGTGTAGAGTGCGCGGCGCGCACCCATCGGACTGCCCGGAGGCTCCCTGACATGACGCACGAACTGGTCTGCTGGAAATGCGGCGCGTCACTCGCGGCGCTGACGCTGCCGCTGCGTCGCCTGGAAGAATGTCCGACATGCCGGGCGGAGCTGCACGTGTGCCGGATGTGCGTCGATTACGACACCCGCCTCGCCAAGCACTGCCGCGAACCGACCGCCGAGGAGGTACGGGACAAGGAGCACGCCAATTTCTGTGATTTCTTCGCGCCCCGGCCAGCCGCCTACATCGCCCCGAACACCGCCGAGATCGAGCAGGCGCGGGCCGCGCTCGACAGGCTGTTCGGCAAGCGCTGAAAGCGGCGCACCGCCAATGGCGGCCGTGCCCCACCCCGTCTCATCCACCCTGTTCACCTGCGGCGCCCCGCGCTGCCACAGGCGAGGCGGGCACGCGGGAGCGCACACCAGAGGTCACTGTCCTCGAACCACCGCCCGAATATCGGCTGGTTTATACACTGCCGCATCCGCGGCGCGCCGCGTCAGCCAGATCTCGAGGGATTCGGCGTCCATCGGCTCGGCGAACAGATAGCCCTGATACTCGTCGCATCCCGCCTCACGCAGCGCATCGCGCTGTTGCGTCGTCTCGACACCTTCTGCGACCACCCGCGCTCCGAGCCTGTGGCAGATATCGATGATGCTGCTGACGATCACCAGGTCCCGCCGGCTCGCATCGATGCGCGCAATCAGCGATTTGTCCATTTTGACCGTGGTGAACGGCATGCGCGCCAGCTGTCCCAGGTTGGAATAGCCGACGCCGAAATCATCGAGCGTCAGCCGGACTCCGAGCCGCGCCAGCGCGTTAAGACAGTCGAGCGATTCCTCCGGGTTGCGCATCACCGCGGTTTCCGTTATTTCCAGCTCGAGCAGACCTGGTGGCACGTCGTAACGCTCCAGAGCGCGCAGAATGCGCTCCCGGGTGCGTCGTGCGGCCAGTTGCACCGGTGAGAGATTGACGGACACCGCGGCAATCGGCTTCGCCTCCCGACGCCATTCGATGATCTGCCGACAGACCGAGTGGGTCACCCACTCGCCGAGCGGCAGGACGAGTCCGGTCTCCTCCGCGATCGGGATGAATTTCCCGGGCGAGCTCAGGTGTCGCGCCCGCCTCGGCCCGCGAATCAACGCCTCTACGCCCGTCACCCTCCCGGACTCGACAGAGATTTTCGGCTGAAAGTGCAGTCTGAATGTTCCATGCTCCAACGCATCGCGCAACTCCGCTTCCACATTCACACGACGCAGAGCCGCGCGGCGCATGTGAAGGCCGAAAAACCGGATGGCCCGCGCGCTGTCCCCCTTGGCGTCCCGCAAAGCAACAGCCGCGTTCCGCAGCAACTCCGCTGCGCTTTTGCCGTCATCCGGAAAGATCGCGATGCCGACCCGCACTCGCAGAGATACCAGGTGCCCCCCGATTTCATAGCACCCGGCGAGACATTTGACCAGCCGGGAAGCCTCGCGGGAGATCTGCACCGCCGACACGCAGGGCACCAGGACTACGAATCGGTCTTCGCCGGTACGCGCAGTCACGCCCCCACCTGTCACGACACGCTGAAGAGCCGAGGCGACGCGCGCCAGCGCAGCTTCCCCGATCGCCCGCCCGAAGCAGCCGACGATGTCGTCGATGCCGCAAATGCCCACCGACAGGATCGCCACCCGCAGGCCCGCTTCGCGTGCGTCCAACAGCATCTGTTGCAGTTGCGGTTCGATGAACCGTCCGTCGGGCGTGCCGGCCAGCCGATCCGCCGCAGCCGGAGCGCGGCGCAAGACCGGCAGTTTCGACGCCATGGTGCGCCGCCGCTCGTCGGCGCCCCGCCCGCTCTCGCCGCCGGATGCGTGCCGCGGCGAACACTTCATTCCTTTCAGTCGCGCGCGATCCTCGATCAGTCCCAGCAGCAACTTACTCCGCTCCTGCGCGCCCGCCGACTCCGGCTGTCCGTCTGCCAGCAGGTCGACCAGCACGGCCGCGTGCCTGAAGACGACTGATTCACCGAGGTGGCCCTGCGAGACACCGACCCAATGCCGCAGGAACTGCGCTTCCGTCGGCGCCAGCGAGCCGGCGCGCAGCGACGGCTCGAGTCGCTCCGCGGTGCGCAGCACGATCGAGCAGTAGGCGGCCATGCCCGACTCCTGGGCCGCCATCGCCAAACGGCGCAGACCGGAACGAATCGAACCGGTGTCGGCCACCGGCGCAGCCGTGTCGTCCGCATCGCAGATGTTCCTCGAGAGGTCCGCCAGCGCCGTGACCACCTGATTTGCGGGCGAGTGAACGGCTCCTTCCTGGGTCATGCGCACTTCTCCCAGCCGTGCCCGGCCGTCGACACGAATGTGAGCGACTGCCGTATGTTGCCGATTTCGTCGTATTCCCTGAGCTCAATCACGGGCTTGCCGCGCTCCCGTGACAATTCGAGCGAGAAGCCGCCTTCGAAGAACCAGATCCTCGCGCCATCGCTCCACGACCGCCAGATGCAGTGTCGTCGGTCGATGCGGCGACTCAACAGCCGCAGGCGCGGCGGCAGGATGGCCGTTGATGTCACTCGCGTGGCCTCGACCGGAATGAGCCGGGTCGATCCGATCAATGAATCGACGAGATCACCCACGCGGCATGGATGTTGTATCGCTTGCAGTCGTTGAGTATCCACAATGGCTGTACCTGGGCAAGTCCGAACCGGGATCACCCGGTACGGGGAGTCGGGGCATGGATTGGGCCCAGGAGGATCTGGCCGCGGGGATGGAGCGGTGACTGGCGGGCGCCGATGCGTCCGCGGCGGACGCACGGGAGCGAGGTGCGTCAGCGTCGGCTACATCGATATCTTAGTGGCGTTTCCGATGGGAAGCGTGCGGGCGCTCACAATTCCGCGCATCCGGCCGACCGGCCGGATCACCCGGATCACTACGCAGATGATTGATGGACTCGACGGCGGTGAGCAGCGAGCTGGCGAAATCCGCGAGGCGGATGCGCTGCGCGCGAGCAGCCGTGCGCAAAGTGGTGAACGCGTGAGTGCGCGGTACGCGCAGACGTTCCATCAACACTCCGGTCGCCACACTGATTGTTCTGGATCGCTGCAACGTGTCGGACAGCTGCTCCAGGCGCAGACGCAATTCGCGCATTTCCGCCTGATCCGCCAGCGCGGCACAGAGGATGGGAACATATTGCAGATCCGCCCAACCGCTCGGCAGACACGCCAGGGCGCCACTTGCGGCAGCGGCGCGTGCAACGGCCTCGTCACGGCTTTCGGTCAGAACGGCGAACGGAAGCGCGAGCTCGGCTGAGAGCATCGTGCCAAGAGAGGCATCGAATGCATCCGCTGCACAGATGATCACGAGATCGGGAGGATTGGTGTTGACGGCTGCAATCAGCGCCGGCCGGTCCGGATGGACGAGCACCTCATGGCCGTGTTCAGCGAGCAGATCGGCAACCCGGCGACAGACGGCCGGGTTCTGTCCGATGACGAATATGCGACGTACTGCCGAGCGCTTCTTCATCGCTGTCAAGGCGCCTTCGAAGATCCGCAACGGGCGGCGCTCCGCGTTCACGCTCGCGGTCGCTCTGCCCGCGCTTCAGTGCGAGCCGCCGCCAACATCGGCGTCTAGCGAACGGCTCGATGCGCGTGCGGCGGCGTCAGAAGCATCCGACCCCCTGGACCCCCTGGCCCCATCCGTCGACGTGCGGTGAGCCACAGCCCAAGGCCCAGCTCGCATGCCGGTTGCCACTGCCCAGCGTGTCTGCGTCTGTGGCATTGGACTCTCACCGAACATGGATTGTCAACGCGTCGGCGGACGATGACATCGGCGCGCCGAATCATGCCAGCCGGCCACGGTCAACAGGCCACGCTGGTGGGCCCAGTCGACGGCGCCCCCACGACCGTTGGTGGATCCGGCCGGCAGCTCAACCCACGCCTGGGCAGCAGCGCCGGTCAGGATTTCCTCACGCGCTCGCCCAACCGCTCCAGCAGCCGCGTAAACGGCGTGCTTCGGTCGTTGCGGCGCGGCGGACCGCTGCCGCCTCTGCCGTTGCGGCCTTCGTCGATGCTGAGCTGATGGGCGCCGAGGATCTCCAGGGTCTCCTCGAGAGTCTGCGGGGCGCGGCGTTCATGGGCGTTGATCTTGCCGCCTTTGACGGCGCGCACTGCACCGATCGGATGCAGCTGGTGTACCGCCGCGCTGTGCGGTGGAGGATCCGCCGGGCCCGCGCCGCCCGCCGTGGGATGGTCGGAATCGAACAGCTTGAACTCGCCCGACTCCAGGGTGCTCACGCCCTGGGCCTTACGCGGCGGCGAGGGCATCGGCATGCTGACCTTGTCGCCGCTTACCTGCTTGCGCTCCTCGGCGCTCACCGGCACCACGGCGACCGAAGCGAATTCCGAGCGCACATAGCCTGCGACCTGTTTGGCGGAGATCGGGTCGTTGAAAAACCCGAGCCGCAGGCCAAACCATTTGCGCCCCTCACGGCTGCCCTCGATGCAATAGAGCGTGTAGGCGCCGAAGATCGCAAGCGGCGGCACTTTGTCGAGCAGGATCGGCTGCACCGACCACTGCAACTGGACGGCGAAGGCCGCGGGCCGGGCACCTTCCTGCGCGCGGCCTTCGAGCAGCTGCAGCGCCTGGCGGTCACTGAGAGTTGCCGGTACCGCTGCGAGCGCCGGCGCCGGCATGGTGCGCGTGTCTGCGGGTGCCGAGCGGCCCCGGTCGACCGCAGGCTCATCGAGCGCCGCGAGCACTTCCTTGATGTTGGAATTCGCGAGCGGCACGCCTTGCGCCGCGGCCGGTCGCCCGGTCGGATGTCCGCTTCGCCCGGCGGCCGCGCCCCGCGGGGCATTTTCGGACGAATTCAGGCTGAGCACTTCAACGGTCTCAGGTTCGACGTCCGCGGGCGCGGTGGCGCTGCCGGTATCCGGGCTGTGGACGGAGTGCGAAACCGCCTCGCGCCGAGCTTCAGCCGGGTGCAGCGTGGGCACCCGCGCCGCCACATCCGCGGGTAGGCCGGCCGGCGATTCGGGCGGCTGGCCGGGCGCAGGAGCCGCGGCATGTGGCCCGCTCGCGTGCGCGGCCTGAGCGGCGGCCGCGGCCGCGGCGCGGGCCCGCAGCTTCTTGCCGGGCGCCTCGCCCGCCCAGGCACCCGGATACATCTCGCGCACCAGCGTGAGCCAGCCCTCTGCCTCGGCCAGCGTCTCGAAGAAGC
>JAJYTX010000116.1:6779-7433 GCA_021792815.1 Pseudomonadota bacterium | reverse complement strand
ACCCGGCCGAGATGGAGCGGCTCGAGACCGACGGGCCGCTGGTGGCCGACGCCGAGGCGGGCGTGCGGGCGCTGTTGGCGGCGCTCGATGCGGCCGGCTACGTCGCCGACGGGGATCCGGGCAGGATTGCGGCCGCCAAGGAGCGGTCTGCCGTCGAGATCCGCCGGGTGCAGCCGCAGATGGCGTACCTCGATGTGATCCGCGAGGCGCTGCCGCGGGACGGTTTCCTGGTCGAGGAGCTCTCGCAGGTGGGGTTCGCTTCGCACTTCGGCTGGCCGGTGTACCAGCCGCGCACCTACGTCAGCTGCGGTTACCAGGGCACGCTCGGCTTCGGGTTTCCGAGCGCGCTCGGTGTCAAGGTGGCGCACCCCGAGCGGGCGGTGGTCTCGATCACCGGGGACGGCGGCTTCATGTTTGCCCTGCCGGAGCTGGCCACGGCGATGCAGTACGGCATCGGGGTGGTCACGATCGTATTCGACAATTCCGCGTTCGAGAACGTCCGCCGCGACCAGCAGCAGCGCTTCGGCGGGCGCGAAATCGGCTCGAGGCTGCTCAACCCGGACTTCCATGACCTGGCGAAGACCTTCGGTGTCGAGGCCTACCGGGTCGATTCCCCGGCCGAGCTGCGTCCGGCGCTGCACCGGGCGCTGGCCT
>JAJYTX010000116.1:0-6769 GCA_021792815.1 Pseudomonadota bacterium | reverse complement strand
ACGTGCAGGTGAGGCCGACCACCGAGGTGTCGCCGTGGCCCTTCATCCTGCGCACCCCGCTGATGCCGCAGGCGCCGGCGGCACCCGGCGCCGACCCGGACCCGCGCGGCCCGCGTTAGCCTGCCGGCTCCGCCGAGCGCACCACGCCTGCGCGCGTCTCCCGCAGGCTCAGGCACAGGAAAAATCCCAGGGTTGCCGCCCCGATCGGCAGCCACAGGATGTCCTGGATGCCGAGGTGCTGGGCAATCTGGCCGCCGATCATGGGCGCGAGACCACCACCGAACAGCTCTCCGACCGCGATGACGAGCCCCGAGGCGGTCGCCATCAGCGCCGGCGGCACCGATTCGGCACAGACCGGCCCCACCGTCAGGGTGATCAAAGCGTTGTTGAAGAAATGCACGGCGAACAGGCTGGCAAACAGCGCGGCAATCGATGCGCCGGAGAGCGACTGCAGACACACCAGCGCAAGCGCGGTGCCGACCGTGGACAGGATCATGACGAGCTTGCGGCCGATGCGGTCCGACAGCCACGGCAGGATCAGGGTTCCGGCCATGGATCCGAAACCGATGGCCGACATGACCTCGCTCATCTGTCCAAAGGTGACGTGCAGATGATCGAGGAGATAGTTCGGCATCAGGGCGCTGGTGATCACGAGGCTGGTCAGCCAGCAGAGCATGCCGAGCATCAGCACGCGTACGTTCCGGTAGCCGAGTACGGTGCGCCAATCGGCCAGCGGGTTTCGTCCGGCCGCGCGGGCCGGCGGGGCGGCACCGCCGATGACGCGCCACGTGAGCCAGGCGAGAACCAGCGCCGGGACGATGAAGATCAGAAAGATCAGCCGCCACTCGATGTGCCGCAGGAGCCAGGCGACCAGCAACGGTGACAGTCCCAGGCCGAACAGCGTGAGTGTCATCTGCTGGATGCCGATGTTGCGGCCGTGGTGCCCGGGAGCCGACGCCTCGAGCGTCGCCGAGATACTGGCCGGGGTATAGGCGCCATCGGCAAATCCCATGACCATGCGCACGGCCACCAGCCCCACGAGGCCCGCCGCCAGCCCGTTGGCGCCGATCAGCAGCGCGAAGGCGACCAAGGCACCCGTCAGTACCCTGCGCCGGCCGACATGGTCGGACAGATTGCCCATGATGAGCGCAGCGGTGCCCCACGCGATCGACAGCGCACCGGTGATCGTGCCGATGTCGCCGTAGCCCAGGTGCAGGTCACGCGCGATGACGGGGAAGAGCGTGGAAATCAGGTAGCGATCGATGCCGACCAGCCCGAACCCAAGCGCCAGCACCACCACGGACCGCATTTCCCGGGAAGCGGCGGCAGGCTGAGGCGGGCTCTGGTTCATGGCTCGGTGGGCGCGCGACGCATCGCTACCGTATTATGGTACTTCTGTATCACATTATGGGCGTCGCCGATGGCGGGCGCAAGAACTGCCATGGCGCGGCCGGGGCACGCTTACAGGTAGGCGCGCGCATCCCGCAGGAATTCGTCGGCCGGCCGCTCCAGCAGGAACGAGCTCGCGAAATCCACCCAGGGCTCGAGGAACGGATAGCGGCCATACGTCGCCCAGGACGGCACCGTGTAGGCGGGCGGCTCCTCGATCACGGCCCGCCGCCAGTCGGCGAAGGACTCGTACCAGAGCTCGCACACGCGATCCCATTCATGCAGCACGCTGCCGGCGGGCGGTACCGCCCCCGGCGGCCAGCTCCCCGGCAACGCCAGTGGCGCCTTGATGGTCCGGTAGCTGAAAAATCGCCACAGCCCTTGCTGGCGCATCACCTGCGGCACGTGGGTCTTGAGGAACCACTCTTCCCCCTCCTCGAACCGCACGCCCCTCGGGTATCGCAGCAGGACATACCAGCGCAGCACCTGCTTCTGGCCGGGCGACACATCATGCCCGAGGAAATCCTCGGTGGGCTGCCAGGGGATGAAGCACGTCGCCACCTTCGGCCAGACCGGCGGCAGCGTGAAGCACAGATTCCCCTGCGGGCCCGGCGCCGGCAGCTCCCGCCACCAGCCCTCGGTCACCCGCCAGTTGTAAAAGCCGTAGGTCCGAGCGTCCGCCGGGGCATCCACCGGCACATAGGAGTCATGGCGCGCCTCCCACGGACCGAAGCGCCGCACGATCTCCGGTGAATGATCCTGGTAATACCAACGCTCCATCGCCGCGATGGAGTCGATCGGAATGTCATGCATCACGATGCTCTTGAGCATCCGGTACGGTGGCGGTTCCATGTTGAGTGTTCCGGTGGTCTTTCGGATATTGTCTCACGGCGCCGGCCGGCGCCCAGGCATCACCCAGGGGGATTTCAAACCCGGGCGGCCGACCGCGGCCACCCACGAGCGCCGCCTGTGCCGCGGCATGACGGAAAGCGACAAGTCGGCGTTCATCGAAGCGCTGCACCGCATCCGGCGCAATCTCAGCGAGCCGTAGACGGCGCGCCGATCAGTCCGGCCGAGCCAGCTCCGCCAGCACCTCGCTCGTGTGTTCCCCGAGACGAGGCGCGGGCCGCCCCACAGCGAGCTGCGCCCCGGAGAGGCGGATGGGCGTACGTATGGTGGGCAGAACTCCCGCGTGCGCCCACGGCGCCTGCAAGGGCACGCACAGGCCGCGATGCCGCACCTGCGGGTCGGAAAACACATCGGCCAGGCTGTTGATCGGCCCGGCCGGGACGCCGCGCGCCTCCAGAGCCCGCAGCACGTCCTCGCGCCCGAGGCCGGCGAGTCGCCCGCTCAGCAGCCCGATCAACTCCTCCCGGTGCCCGACCCGGGCGGCATTCGTGGCGAAGCGCGGCTCGGCGGCGAGTTGCGGGCGCTCCAGGAACGCGCACAGCCGCTCGAACTGGGCGTCATTCCCCACGGCGATGATCACGTGGCCATCGCGCACCGCGAATACCTGGTACGGCACGATGTTCGGATGCGCATTGCCGAGACGATGGGGTGTGTTACCGGTCACGAGGTAATTCAGACCCTGGTTGGCGAGCACACCGACCATGGAATCGAGCAAAGACATGTCAATATGCTGTCCCGACCCGGTCTGTGCTCGGTGCGCCAGGGCCGCCAGCACCGCGACGGCTCCGTAGGTTCCGGTGAAGATGTCGGCAAAGGCCACCCCCACCTTCTGCGGCTCGCCATCGGGCTCGCCGGTGAGGTCCATGATCCCGCTCATGCCCTGGATGATGAAGTCGTATCCGGCGCGCTGCGCATACGGACCGGTCTGTCCGAACCCGGTCACGGAGCAGTAGATCAGCCGGGGATTCAGGGGCGCGAGCGCAGGGTAATCCAGTCCGAACTTCGCCAGGCCGCCGACCTTGAAGTTTTCGATCAACACGTCGGAGCGGCCGGCCAGCCGCTGCACGAACCGCCTGCCGTCCTCGGTCGCGAGGTCCGCGACGACTGATCGCTTGCCGCGGTTGCAACAATGAAAGTAGGCGGCATCGAGCGCCTCGCCGTCCCGCCCACGGACAAACGGCGGCCCCCATCGGCGGGTGTCGTCGCCGTCGGGCGACTCGACCTTGATCACGTCGGCGCCCAGATCGGCGAGTATCTGCCCGATCCACGGCCCGGCGAGGATGCGGGCGAGCTCGACCACGCGCAGTCCGCCGAGGGGTGCGTTCATAGGGGCCCAGTATCCCTGATCCGCTCAGAGCCTGCCGCTGGCCCGGGTCGTCTCAGCGCGCCACACTGCCGGTTACGCCTGGGCGCCGCGCCATCAGGCCGCGGAATACATCAGGGCTACGCGCCGCGATCAGCTGGCTGCGGGCGAAGATCACCCGTGCCTCCCGTGGGCGTCACCGCGGGCTCCGGCAATGCAGCAGGAAAGCCCAACCCAAGGTCCCGGAAGCGATCCGGATCCGTCTGACGCAGACGCCAGGCGCCGATTGCTCCGAGGCAGCCCGCGACGAACACGAGGCTCGGCAGCACGATCCGCAGCACTCCCTCCGAGCCGGTCAGGACGTCGAAGTGCACGACGGCGAGCGCCAGGATGACCCAAAGCGCCGCGGCAGCCAGGGCCGGCGCGATCCGGGTGCGCAGCCGCCGGCCCGGCGTCGCACGGCGGGAGAAAAACACCCAGACGGCGACCGAGGCCAGCGCCATCAGCGCGATGACCCCGAGCGTCCCGACGTTGGTGACGCAGGCGAACAGCGTGAGCAGGGGATTGGCGCGCAGCACCACGTACACCGTCACGACCACCGCGGCGATCACCGTCTGCACCACGGAGCCGACATGCGGACTCGAATGTCGGGCATGCGTGCGGCCGAGCCGTTTCGGCAGCAATCCGTCGCGGCCGAGGACGTAGAAGTACCTCGCCGCCGCATTGTGAAACGCCAACAGGCCCGCGAATACACTCGTCACGAACAGTACGCTCATGATCGCCGACAGCCAGTGGCCGACATACTGAACGGCCAGCCCGAACAGGAACCGGGTCGGGTCCGGCATCGCTTTCAGATGCGCCACGAGGCCTCCGGCGCCCGCTCCGACCACCAGGCACCACAGCGAGAACACGTAGAAGCCGCCGATCAGGAGGACCGCAAGATAGGTCGCGCGCGGGATGGTGCGCTCCGGGTCCCGGGCCTCCTCGCCGTAGATGGTCGTCGCCTCGAATCCCATGAAGGCCGCGAAGCAGAACAGCAGCGCGATGGACGGCGAACCGCCGAAGGCCGCGGCCGGCGTAAAGGACTGGAACGTGACGCCGTGCGCCCCGCCGCTGAGGAGAATCGCAATGTCCAGAATCAGTACCGCCAGGTATTCGCCGCTGACCAGGACGGCGAGGATCTTCGCCGACAGATCCACCTGCCGGTATCCGAGAACGGCGACGCTGGCGAGTGCCAGCAGGGCATAGCCGTACCAGGGGAAGGCAATGCCGGCGTACTGCAGGAAGAGCGCTCGGGCGGCGGCGCCGAACATGCCATAGAGGCCGACCTGCATCGCGTTGTAAGCCACGACGGCGATGGCCGCCGCCGCGCCGCCGGCGATACCGCCGAGTCCACGCGCCGCGAACGCATAGAATCCGCCTGCCGTCACCACGTGGCGCGCCATCGCGGTGTAACCGACCGCGAACAGCAGCAGAATGCCCGTACAGATCGCCAGCATGGCGGGCATGCCCGGCCCGTCGCCGAGCAGCATCGCAATGGGGAAGCCGCCCGCGATGGCCACCAGCGGGCCCGCCGCCGACACGACGAAGAACGTGACGGCACCGACACCGACCGCCCCCTGGCGCAGCCGATTATGCTCCGGCTGCTGCCCTGTCGGATGGGTCATGCTGGCTCCAGGAGGCCGATCAGGCGCCTCAAAGCGATATCCGGAATCGTGCGCAGGTGTCTTCCTCGTCGAGCCCCCAAAGGCGCGCATCGCCGCCAGGCGCCTCGATGCACGGCTCGAGCCGGCAGATTACCCACATGCGTGTCCCAGGCAAAGCAGTTTTTCTCCGCCGGCCTGAACGCACGCAGAACCCGCCTCGCACAGACCGGCACACCGCAGCGGCGTGCCATCCCAGAGTTACGGCCCGGCGCGCCGCACACCCACGTCCTCCCGCCAACAGCTTCGCCCGCGCGTCACCGCCATCGGCGCCGCGTTCTCTACCTTTCGGGATCCCGGCCACACTAGGTTGTGCAGCCGGGCGCTGAGCGCGCTATCACCGTTCCGTTGCGAAGCGCCCGCCTCCGGGCGGAGGGCACCGATCATGCGGCCATGCGACCACAGGCCGGCCAGCGGAGAGTGCAACCGCATGCTTGCAGGGAAATGCTCCCGCCGACAGGCGCCATTCCGGCACAACAGAAGAGCAGGGTCGCGTCCTAACCGTGGGCCCGACCCCGAGCCGGCGGGGATAACCCCCCGCCGGCTCGGGATTTGCGCTCATCAATGGAAGGCGTAACTGACATCGATACCCGCGGTGAGCGGCTGGCTGACCACGTAGCGCGAGTAGGCCGAGTCCTGCAGGGACAGCTGCGGCTGCGGGTCGAGCAGCACGATGTTGTTCGTGAGGTTGTTCACGAACAGCGCCGCCGACCAGTGATCGCCGTGATCCCGCTCGCCCTTGATCCCAAAGCGCAGCGCCGCGATGCTGTAGGCCGGCAGATGCACCAGCAGCTGATTCATGTTCTGCAGCGTCGCGGTCACACCGAACGGCAGATCCGTGCGGCTGCCGGTGTAGTCGTCCTCGAACGAGCCGAACAGCGAGCGGCTGTGCCCCAGATAGTGCGTCCAGCCCAGCACCACCGACCCGGACACCTCCGGCGTGTCGGGAATGCGCGTGCCCGCCGGGTAGCCGGCAATGGCGCTGCTCGCCACGAACTTCGCATCGACGTAGCTGGCATTCAGCGACAGCTCAAAGCCCGCCGGCAGCAGCGTCTTCAGCTGCCCCTCCACGCCCTTGATGCGCGCATCCCCGCCGTTGACCGTGAAGCCAAAGCCCGCAATGTTCGTCGGCAGCTGCGGATGATACCAGTCCTCCAGATACCCATCGAGATTGAGCAGCAGCCGGTGGTGGAAGAATTCGGATTTCTCCCCGAGCTCGTAGCTCCACAGCGAGTCAGACCCGTAGGTCGTCGGCCCCTGCAGCAGAATGTTCGGATTGCAGGTCGTCGTCAGCAGCACCTTCGCCTGTAGCCCGCACTCGTTGGCCACCTGCGCCGCCAGCAGCGGGTTGGTGTTGCTCGCGGCCACCACCGGAATCGGTCCGGTGTCGCCACTGGCCCCGCCGAGGCGAAAGCCCTTGTCGATCCGCACGTACACCATGTGGTTGCGGTCAATGTTGTACGTC
>JAJYTX010000115.1 GCA_021792815.1 Pseudomonadota bacterium | reverse complement strand
GGCTGATCGAGCCGGGGCCGGTGGTCCTGCTGAGCACCGCCTACGCTGGCCGGCGCAACGTCATGACACAGTCCTGGCACACCATGATCGAGTTCGAGCCGCCCCTCATCGGCTGTATCGTGAGCGAAGCCAATCATACGTTCACGGCGCTCGACAGGAGCCGCGAATGCGTCATCAGCGTGCCCACGGTGGAGATCGCCGCCGCCGTGGCCGGTTGCGGCAACACCTCGGGGCGCAAGGTGGACAAATTCCAGACCTTCGGCCTCACTCCCGAGCCGGCCTCGCTGGTGCAGGCGCCGCGCATCGCCGAGTGTTACGCGGATCTCGAGTGCGAGGTGGCCGATGCGCGGCTGAAGTCACGCTACAACCTGTTCGTGCTGCGGGTCCTCAAGGCGTGGCGCAAGCCCGCCGTCAGCGCCCCGCGCACACTGCATCACCTGGGGCGCGGACGCTTCATGGTCGCCGGCAAGACCCTCACGCTGCCCTCGCGGATGAAGTGAGCCGTCCCGCACCTCACCGCGCCCGCAGCCGCCGCTCAGGCGTGATCCACCAGTCCCCGGGCACCGGCCTCACGGGCACAGCTCGCGCAACAGTACACGTGCGGGCCGCTTTCGACGCCGTGACCGACGATGCGGATACCGCAGTGCCGGCAAGTCGGGGCCAGTGAGTGAATGGCGCACTCGAACGAGTCGAATTCATGCGACTCGCCATCGATGGTCACCGTGATCGGACGCGCATACTCGTTTCCGCAGGTCTCGCAGCGTGACATGATCGCCTCCGGGGATCGTTTCAGCGCTGACACCCTAAGACACGCCGCCGCCGCGGACCATCCGTGGATTTGCGCACCCTCCGCGCCTCGAGCACCGACGGTTTCTGCGGATATCGCGCGTATGCCATGGGTCAGACAATCATCCGCGACCCCGGGCCGCAGCGCGGCGCCGGGCGGCTCGGGCGCGCAGGCCATCCGTGCGCGCCGGGATCGGTCCCGCCGAGGGGCCGGCCCAACCGGTCTCAGCGGCGCCGTCGGCAGCCGCGCCGATTTGCGGGCCGCAAGCGCCCGCCCACAACGCCATACGGGCATGAGTGAACACAGGACAGCCAGCACAGGGGCCGGCAATGAATGGTAAGCCGCAGCGCGCGCGTGTCAGCATTGTCGGTGCGGGCTTCGGAGCGCTCAGGACCCTGCGCGAGCTGCGCAGGCTCGGGGTCGATGCCGAGATCACCGTGGTCGCGCCCCGCTCCGAGCTGCATTATCTTCCCGGCAGCATCTGGATTCCGAGCGGGCTGCGCCGCCGTGAGGATCTGGTCGTGCCGCTGGAGGCGTTCTTCCGCAGAATGGGGGTGCGGCACGTTGCGGCGGAGGCCAGCGGGCTTGCCGCGGCCGGCCGGCGGCTGTCCACCAGTGACGGAGAGATCGACAACGATACCCTGGTCATCGCCTGCGGCGCGCGCTTCCTGCGCAAGCTGCCGGGAATCGAGCACGCGATCATTCCGTGCGAGGGTATCGCGGCCGCCGAGCTCATCCGGGAGCGCCTGCGCTCGATGACGGCCGGCACCATCGCGGTGGGCTTTGCGGGCAACCCGAATGAGCCGGCGGCACTGCGCGGCGGACCGATGTTCGAATTTCTCTTCTGCATCGATCAGCAACTGCGTAACGAACGGCGGCGCGAGCGGTTCAAGCTGGTCTTTTTCAGTCCGGCCCGCCAACCCGGCGCCCGCCTGGGCCAACGGGCGGTCTCGGGGCTGCTGCAGCGGATGCAGCGCCAGGGAATCGCCACCCACCTCGGCCACAAGCTGGTCCGCTTCGAGCACGACACGGTCGTGACCGAGGGCGGCAACCTGCCGGCCGACCTGATCCTGTTCATGCCGGGGCTCACCGGCCCGGCCTGGCTGGATCAGACATCCCTGCCGCGCTCCCCCGGCGGCATGATCCAGGCGGACGGGCACTGCCGCGTCCCCGGCTTCGATCGGCTCTATGTGGTCGGCGATGCGGGCAGTTTCCCCGGGCCGGACTGGATGCCGAAGCAGGCGCACATGGCGGACCTGCAGGCGATCGCCGCGGCGCGCAATCTCGCCGAGGAACTCGCGGGACGTGCGGCCCAACAGGGCTTCAAGGTCGAGATGAGCTGCATCCTCGATGATCTCGCCTGCGGCACGCTCGTCTACCGCAACGAGCGGCGCAACATCGTGCTGCCGCGCAACCGGGCCTTGCATTGGCTCAAGCGTCTGTACGAGTGGCACTATCTGCGCGACTACCGCTGAACAACCGCAGCGACCGGATCGTCCACGCGGCGCACCACACGCAGCACGACATCACCGGCCGCAAGCGTCCCCGGGACCACGATCGGCGCCCGGCCCGCGGGGCCAAGCGGTAACGCAATGCGACCCGGCTTCGAGGCGATGCTCGTCAACCGCACGTTCGGCGATCCGGCCGTGCTCATCGACCTGAAGTTCGAGCGTCGCGCGCTGCTGTTCGACATCGGCGATGTCTCGAGTCTGCCCACCCGCCGGCTGCTGCGGGTGAGCGATGTCTTCGTCTCCCACACCCACATGGATCACTTTGCCGGGTTCGATCACCTGTTGCGGGTCTGCCTGGGACGCGATACCGGGGTGCGCCTGTATGGACCCGGGAGTTTCATCGCCCAGGTCGGCCACAAGCTCGCCGCCTATACGTGGAATCTCGTGCAGAACTACCCGAGCGATTTCGTGATCACCGCACACGAGCTCGGCGCCGATGGGCGCGTGCGGCGCGCCCGCTTCCGCAGCCGGATGCGTTTCGAGCCTGAAGCCCTGCCGGACGCGGCCGCTGCGCAGGGCGCGTTTCTCGAGGCCGCCTCGTTCCGGGTGCGCACGCTGCCGCTCGATCACCATGGGATCGCCTCGCTCGCCTTCGCCTTCGAGGAGGGCACGCACCTCAACGTGTGGAAGAACCGGCTCGAAGAGCTGGGATTGCCGACGGGCCCATGGCTCACGCAGCTGAAGGAACAGGTGCGCGCCGGCGCCCCCGATCACACTCCGATCAGGGTGCACTGGCGCACGCGCGACGGCCCTCGCGAACGGCTGCTGCCGCTCGGACAGCTGCGCTCGAGCATCCTGGAATGCGTCCCTGGCCAGAAAGTGTGTTATGTCACGGATGCCGCGGACAGCCCGTGCAATCGCGAGGCGCTCGCCGCGTTTCTCCGTGGCGCCGATCTGCTGTTCATCGAGGCAGCGTTCCTCGAGGCAGACCGGGCGCACGCGGTACGCAAGGCGCATCTGACTGCGCGCGCGGCCGGGGAAATTGCGCGGGCGGCCGCCGTCGGAACCGCCGTGCCATTTCATTTCTCGTCGCGTTACCTCGGGCGGGAAGAGGCGCTGCGGCGGGAGTTCGCCGCGGCGTGGCGCGGCAGCGACGTCGCGCCCGGCTGAGCCCGCCGACTGGCCTTGCGGCGGGGACCCCTCAGCGCTCCGCGAGCCCACCGCCGCGCCGCTCGCGCATCACGGCGAGATCTCCTCGAGCAGTCGCGAGCGGGTCGAGATCCCGAACTGGGCAGTGAGCGCCGCGGCCAGCAGGAAGCCGCTGATCAGCATGAACGACCAGAACACCCCGAGGCGCGGGATCAGGGGCGCGATGACCACCATGCCGATGCCGCCGCCGATATGGCCGATGCTGTCGACGAGCGCGAAGCCGGTGGTGCGGGCGCGGGTCGGGTAATGCTCGATCGACCAGGCATAGGCGATCGGAATCCAGACATTGAAACCGAAGAAAACGACGATGGAGCCGAGGATGGCCGGCAGGATGTCCCGGCCGCCGGACGCGAGCAGCACGCCGCCGGCCACCGTGATCAGCGCGGCAAACATCGGCCAATGCTTGCGCTCGGCGCGTTCGCCGTGAGCGGCGGTGAACAGCGCGCAGAGCAGAAATCCCAGAGTGCCGAGCGCCGTGATCAGTCCGGCTTCGGACGGCGGGAATTTCAGCGTCGTGAGCAGCGTGGTGAATCCCGCGGCGAAAGAATAGACCGTGATGTAGGCCAGCAGCCACATCGCAGACAGCAGGATCGTGCGGTTGCGGTACAGCGGGTCGCGGAAAATGGCGGCCATCGGCAGCGCATCCTGCGCCGGAGCCAGTGGCGGGATCTGCTGCGGCACCGGCGGCAGCGGCCCGGCCGCGAGCGCCCGCGACTCCGCCTCCGAGACCACCCGTTCGGCCTCCTCGCACCGGCCGCGGGCGACGAGCCAGCGTGGCGATTCGGGGAGCTTCAGGCGCAGCAGGATGCCGATCACCGCCAGTCCCCCGCCGATCAGATACATGACGCGCCAGCCGTAATCGAAGCGGCTGTTCGCGATGGCGAAAGGCAAGCCGAACGGCCACGGCGCCGCGGCGGTCGTCAGCCACAGGCCGATCCAGATGCCGAGCATCGAGCCGAGCGCGGAAAATATGAAGACCGTGGCGGTATAGCGGGCACGCGCTTCCCGCGGCGCCATTTCCCCGATATACGTGTTGACGAGCGCCAGATCGGCACCGATGCCGATGCCGGTGAAGGTCCGCGCGGCGACGAAGGCGCCATAGGAGTGCACCAGCGCCGTCGCCACCGAGCCGATGCCATTGAGGGTCATCGTCACCAGCAGCAGCTTGCGCCGGCCGACCCGGTCGGCCAGCGGGCTGAGCGTCAGCGTGCCGAACACGTAGCCCACCAGGTTCAACAGGACCGGCACGCCGATGTGCAGCCCTGAGCTCGCCGGGGTGCACCCGGGGACGAGGGCCATGCAGGTCTGGATGAACGAGACGTTGATATCGAAGATATCGTAAAAGGTAAACAGGAAGCCGATACCGATGATCAGCGCCAGCATCGGCCGCAGGGCCCCGTTCGGGATCCGGTCGAAACGGGCGAGTAGACGCGCTCCCGCATGATGCTCAGTGCTCAAGCTGCCTCTCCTGTTGGAGTTTTCACGATTTGGCACCGGGGGCCACTGCCCGGCCCGGACTGGCATGTTCCGACCCGTGTCCGCTGGCGCTGCGACCGGCGCAGCCGTCCGCTGCAGCGATACTCACGATCACCCCCCCGGACTTGGCGGCGGCATGATGCGGGCCTTCAGGGTCTGCGCACATCCCCCCCGGCGTCGACCGGATTTCACAGCATAGCGCAGCGGATATGCGTACGCGATCGGTCCGCGGCGGCCCTCGAGGGGCTCGGGCACCGGCCGCGACCGCTGCGCCCGCTCGATCCCGGCTGATCTGTCCCGCCCACGCGGCCGCGGCGTCAGACTCTTGATAAATGTCGCGGCACACGCCTTGGCTCGGCTGGCTGACGCCGTCCATGTCGGCAGGTCATACGCCCTGCGCCAGCGCTCTGCCGCCGCACTCACGCGGGCACTCGACTCGAGCGGTCACACGCCTTCGGACCCGACTGCGGGCTCTCGATCAGGGTCATCGTCGACGCCTGCCATCGCAGTCGAAGCGTCACGCGCCACGCTCGGACGTGCGACCGCTCCGGCCGTGGATCCCGCGGTGCATGCAGGGGGCGGAGATTCGCCGCCTCTTCCGGCGTATCAATGCATCTGCGAACGGGCCAGGGTCGTTGTATTTTCCCAGTCCACCACTGCCGCCAGGGTTCGAGAACACGCGGCGTTGCTTCAGAGCCGCATCAGGCCATTCCCCGCGCAATCGCATGCCGGCACCGCTCCGTCGGCGGTGCTTCGTCTGCGTAGCGATCATAAGTGTGAGCTGGTGGGCCGTGTAGGGATCGAACCTACGACCAAGAGATTAAGAGTCTCCTGCTCTACCAGCTGAGCTAACGGCCCATATCGTCTCGCAGAAGGCGCACCGTGCGCCTTCCTTCACATCTGGGGTGGACGATGGGACTCGAACCCACGACAACCGGGATCACAACCCGGGACTCTACCAGCTGAGCTACGTCCACCGTCGTCAAACCCATCCCCGCCCGTGGCGCGCCCGGCCACGAGTGCAGCGGGCGTGCCCGGCAGGATTACTCGGCTCATCCTGAGCCTCGCCCCTTCCGGGCCGCGGCTGCGCCGCGTTCAAATTTGCTCCCGGCAAATTTGTCGAACCTGCGACCCATTTGCGGCCCCGATCGAAGCCACATAGGTGCTGGCGTGCCCGGCAGGACTCGAACCTGCGACCACCGGCTTAGAAGGCCGGTGCTCTATCCAACTGAGCTACGGGCACGCGGATGCATCGCCCAATCGCCCGCACATTGGTGTCCGTGCCCTGCCACCAGACCTGCCGCACGGGGGGCCGCATGATACGGAACGCCCGGTGCCAGCGTCAATTTTTGATTTGGCGCAACCCGCGGACGATCTCCGGAGCCGATGCTACGATGCATCGTCGGCAGGATTCGAGCCCATCCATGGCAACCCGCGACAGCGTCGATTCCCCCGCTTCCGGCAGCGATTCCCGTGAAATCGAATGGCAACTGGCCGTTGCCGACCTTCGGGCCGTCAGCGACTGGCTGAGCACGCACCCGAAGATCGGCGCACTGCTGCTGCAGCCGCGCCCCCGGCAGATCCTGCGCGATACCTATCTGGATACCGGAGACTGGCGCCTGTTCCGCGCCGATTTCGCCCTCCGGTTGCGCGAGAGCTCCGAGGGCACCGAGGCCACACTCAAGAGCCTGCGCTCCGCTCAGGCGGACCGGGCCGACCGGCGCGAAATCACCGAACCCTTGACCGCGCCGACCGATTGGCTGCGCAACGCCCCCGGGCTGGTCGGCACCCGCGTCCGGGCGCTCGCCGACGGCGCAGTGCTGAAGTCGCTGTTCACGGTGCACACGACACGGGACCGATTCGCCGTCCACAATCCCCTGCACCCGGCCGATATCGGGGAAATCGCGCTCGATGCGACCGAATTCCGCTCTCCGGCCGGCGTGTCCCTGGGTCATCTGCAACGGGTCGAGATCGAGGCGCTGGGCCCGCCCCTGGCCGCCCTGGAGCGGCTGGTGCAGATCCTGGAGAGCGACTGCGGCCTCGCGCCCGCGGCGGAAAGCAAGTTCGCCGTCGGCCTGCGGCTGGCCGGGCTGGTCACACCGCCCCCGATGTGACACCGCGCAGCGTTGCTCAGTGCGCTCCCGCCGAGATCTCGGCGACGGCAGCACTGGCGTGGGTCGGTCGCGCGAACCAGATGAGGAACACCATCGCGACGAACAGGATGCCCGAGGCATAGAAGATGTCGTCGGCGGACATCATGTACGCCTGGTTGTCGATCAGGCGGTTGAGCAACGCCGACCCCTGCCGGGCCGTCAGGCCATGGGCATGCAGCTGTGCCATGGCCTGCGCCGCCTGGGGGTTGGCTACCAGGCGCTCGACCAGCTGCGCGTGGTGCAGCGTGGCCCGCCGGGCCCACAGCGTGGTGGTGATGGAGGTCGCGAAAGAGCCGGCGGTGATGCGCGCGAAGTTGATCAGCCCCGACGCCGACGGGATACGCTCCGGAGCGAGTCCG